>CAYJOH010000282.1:0-4064 GCA_964371685.1 uncultured Anaerolineaceae bacterium | reverse complement strand
CGATGGTGCCGCCCGCGATGACGAGGCCGTCCTTGGACGCGATGGCGTCGTTGAAGGCGCCGGTGACGGTGAGCGCCCCGTTGCCGGCGATCGAGAGGTCGGCGGCGCTGTACAGGGCCGCGTTGGGCTCGTCGACGTCCGCGCTCGGGTACACGTAGGTTGCGGCGTCCGCGAGCGTGTTGTCCGAGCCGTCGGCCAGGATCACGACGAGCTTGCCCGCGTCGAGCGCGGCGATCGCCGAGGTCGTGGAGCTGGTGATCGAGACCCCGTCCAGCACGAGGCGCACGACGCCCTCGTCCGCGGAGTCCACGACGACCTGGCCGTCGCGGAGGGTGCCGCTGAGGCGATAGGTGCCCGCGGCGGTGATCGTGACGGTGTCGCCGTCCACGGTCACGCCCGGACCGCCGGTGCTCGCGCCGTCGTCGAGCGTGATCGCGACCTCGTCGGCGGCGGCCCACTCGTAGTCGGACGCCTCCTCGTGGGTGTCCACGGTCGAGGCGGCGGTCGATGTCCCGGTGCCGGTGCCTGACGTGGCGTCCGGGCCGGCCGTCGCGTCCGACGACGCCGCGGGGGCGGTCGTGGGCGTGCTGGCCGTCCCGGGCCCACCCTCGGTGCCGGTCGTGCTGGCCGAGCACGCGGCGAGGGTGAGCCCGAGGACGATGGTGGCGAACGTGGCGGGCTTGCGGGCAGGCATGGCGTGGGTCCTCGGAGGTCGGTGTCGATGGCGGGGAGCGCCGGACATGACCGTACGAGGGCGAACCTTTCGATCGGGTGAGGGCGCGGAGCCAGCGTGCGATCGCGGGTCGCGGAGCCCAGCGTCCGGCGCCGCGTCGGTCTCCCAGCGACCCTACGGTCGCACGCTGCGCCGATCCGGTCGCCTGGCGACGCGAACGTTGCGCGGCCGTGCCCGTTGGTGCGACGAACGCGTCGCTGAGCGGTCGATCCGTCCCGCGGTGCGCCCGTTCGGTCGACCGGCGACCGGAGCACGCATCGAGGGGATCGGCGGCGCGGCGCCAGGACCCGCCCCGTGAGCGGCGTTGCGGCGCACGAACCCCGCGCCGGCAGGCGTCAGGCCCGCGCCAGCCTCCGGGCGAGGTAGGCGGCGAAGCCGTCCAGCAGGCACGCGAGCCCGAACTCGAAGCGGTCGTCCACGCTGCCCGCGATCAGCTTGGGCCCCACCCAGGCCAGCGCCGGGAACTGGGCGGGCGACAGCGCCGTGACGGCGTCCGCCGCCGCCTGCCGCAGCGCCGCGCGCTCCGGCCCGGTCGCCCCGGCGAGGCCCACGGCCTCCCACAGCGCCGCTCCGGCGACGTAGTTGCCGAGGGCATGGTTCGCCATCACCGCTCCGCGGCGCCCGAACCCCGCGGCCCGCAGCACGCCCAGCGTCCGGTCCAGCAGCGGCAGCTCGGCCCCGCCGCGCCCCGACCGTGACGTGAGCAGCACCGTCAAGTGCGGCCGCTTCAGGAGGCTCGCACGCACGTCACGCGCGATCGCCTCGAGGTCGGCGCGCCAGTCCCCGGTGAGCGGGGTGGCCGCGACCTCCGCCGCCATCGCTGCCACCACGAGATCCAGCAGCTCGTCCCGCCCGCTCACGTGGCGGTACAACGACATCGCCCCGGCACCCAGCCGCTGCGCCACCGCGCGCATCGTGAGGGCGTCCGGACCGGTCTCGTCGACGACGGCGATGGCCGCCTCCACGATCCGGTCCCGGGTGAGCGCGGGCCGCATGGCCGGCCGATTGGTGTCCTTCGGATCCATTGACATGGCGGGAGTGTAGCGGTAGCGTACGCAGTACGCAAGCGTACGTTGTACGCATTCAGAACCAGGATGAAACGGCGACGGAGGTCGACGATGGATGCAGGAATCATGCGGCTGGTGGTGGTGGGGGTGATCGGTGCCCACGGTGTGGGGCACGTCATGGGCTGGCTGCCCGCGCTGGGGGTCGCCCGGATCGAGGGCGCGTCCACCGGATCGTGGCTGTTGACCGGCATCGTCGGCGACGGCGGTGCCCGCCTGGCGGCGGGCGTCATCTTCCTGCTCCCCACGGTGGGCTTCGTGGCCGCGGCCGCGGGCCTGTTCACCGGGCAGCCGTGGTGGCGCCAGGTCGCCGTCGGCTCTGCCGCGCTGTCCCTCGCCGGCACGGCCCTGTTCCCGCAGGCGTTCCCGACCGGCTCGACCATCGGCTCCGTGGCGGTCAACCTCGCTGTCCTCGGCGGGATCCTCCTGGCGGGCTGGGGCGCGGACGCCGCCGCCGTCTGAACGCGGGCCGCCGGCCGCGCCGGGCCGGCGCGATGAACGAATCGGGCCGCTTGGACCGTACTCCACGGCATGAGCGCCACCCTCCGTCCCGCCGCGGTCATCCTCGTCGCCGCGCTCGTGCCCGGGGACTGCGGCGGCGAGCCCACGTCCTCGGACGCGACGGCGACGGCGCCACCTCGATACTGTGTCGCGCGGAGGCGGGCGCCGACGGCTCGGCGGCGGTGGTCGTGCGCGAGATGGATCGTGCCCCGGACGCCACGCCGCCGCCCGATCGCGCGCTGGGCGCGTATGACCTCGAGCTCATCGATGGCGAAACCGGCTCCTACACGCTGCTCGTCGGCCAGGTCGGGGGCGGCGTGCACAATGTCGCCGTCAACTTCGACGCCGACGCGGCGTGGTTCACGGCGGCAATGGGCAACGGCTGGTACGCCATCTGGTGGCCGGGTGCCGCGCCGGCCCTCGGCGTCGCGGCCAGCGACAGCCGCAACGTCGTGATCACGAGCTTCACGCCGTAGCCGTCCGACGTGGTCAACCTCACCGTCCTCGGCGCGTGGCTGGGGCTCCGCCTGCTGGACAGGCGTCCCGATGGAGATCCCATCCTGGTGCCTGCCAGACAGGCCAAACCACGAACTTCAGGCTTCCACATCGCGAACCTGCCCGTCGAGCAGGCAGGATCACGCGCGTCTCCATCGCAGCGCCTGCTGGGCAGGCACGGGGTGGCCCGGCAGGGCGCGCGGCACCGCCCGACGCGGGCGCGGGACCGGGGATGGCCGCGGGAACGGGCGATGGACCAGGGGCGCGGGCCGCGGGGCGATCGTCCCTCCGGCGAACGATCAGCCGACCGGCGCGGGCCCCAACGCCCCGGCGAGCTCCCTCGCCCACGCCTCGATCTCCGGCCACGGCCGGAAGTCGCCCTCCTGCGCGCGGACGGCCGCCAGGATCGCCTTCTCGCCCAGGCCGAGCCGCTTCTTGTCGATCAGGCCGGGAAACACCCGGTGGCCGCGCGCCCCGACCAAAGCCGCCATCGGCGCAGCGTCCAGGGGATCCTCCTCGGGCTTGGGCGGGTCACCGATCGGGCCGCTCGAGAACAGCCACACCGGGATCGTGGACAGCGCCTCGCGGTGGCGGGCCAGCAGGTCCTTTGCCGGGTCCAGCCAGCGGCCCGCGTACACGCCCGAGCCGATGACCGCGGCGTCGAAGCCCTCGACGCTGGTCACCTCGGCGGGCGCGACCACGACCGCCTCGACCCCGGCCGACGTGAGCGCCGCCGCGATCGTCGCCGCCACCTCGGTCGTCGCTCCATGCTTTGACGCGGCGCTGACCAGCACCTTCATGGGTTCCGTCTCCTGTCCCGGACCGCAACCCGTGCGGCTCGTGGCACCGAATCTCGGCCCCCTGGGTGTCGGCGGTCAGGGCCGGATGGGAGGGCGGCCCCGCACCTGCTCATGGATCGGCCCGGGCCAAAGGGCGGGTTCGTCATCGCGCCGCCTCGGCGCGGCTTAAGGCTGCCCGAAGCCGGATGCCGACGATGCCGCCATCGACACCCAGCCACTCAGCACCCGGAGCCTACGATGCGCCACCGCGACGCCTTCCTCGAGCTCATCTCGCCGGCCCTCGCCCGCGCCCGCCGCGAGCGCACGATCCGCGTCACGCGCCCCGAGCCCCGGCCGGCGCTCCGCCCCGAGCTGGTCGTGCGGACGCTGGCCCTCCGCCCGCGCAGCCCCGGCCGCCCCCCACCCCCCCCCGCCCCCCCCCCCCCCAACCCGCCCCCCCCCCCCCCCCCGCCCGCCCCCCCCCGCGCCCCC
>CAYJOH010000281.1:0-4086 GCA_964371685.1 uncultured Anaerolineaceae bacterium | reverse complement strand
GACACGGGGCCTCCTCGGGTTCAGCCTGTCAGGCGGGACGCATAGATCCTATGCACACTGAATACGAGCATAGCAGAGCCCCTGCCCGCCACCGACAGCCCGAAGGTCCCGTGGATGGCAGGGTCCCCCGCGGCGCGACGGGGTCCTCCGCGTTGCTGGCCGCGTCGCGTGGAATCGGTCAAATCGCTCATTCGGGACCAGCAGGCGCCACCCGGAGGCGCGCTTGGCGTTGCCTGCGCGGTCCCACGCAGCGATTCGCGCCATTCAGACCCCGGTCGGTCGGCGCGAGCCTCCAGACGGAGCGATTTGCGCGATCTCACGCGACGCGCCGCGGCGCCGCGTGGACGGTCATCGCGACGAGTGCGCGTACCGTCTGCGGCAGCTCGGGAGGGGCCGGCTCGCTGCCTTGGAACGTCGAGGTCCGGGCGCGGCCGCGGGGTCCCGCTAGTCGACGACGGTGTGGCTCTGCTCCCGGAGGAACTGGGCGACGTAGTACATCGAGAGGCCGGCCTTGCCGGTGGAGCCGGAGCCCTTCCAGCCGCCGAACGCCTGCACGCCCGGCCAGGCGCCCGTCGTCGCCCCGGCCCGCCGGTTGACGTACAGCACGCCCGCCTCGATCTCCTCGAGGAAGCGGGTGATCTCGGCCTGGTCGCCGGAGTACACGCCCGCGGTCAGGCCGTACACGTTGTCGTTGGCGAGGCGGAGCGCCTCGTCCAGCGAATCCACCGCGTGGACCGCGGTGAACGGCGCGAACAGCTCGTCCTGGAACAGCCGGTGCGAGCCCGGCAGCTTGCCGACGACCGTCGGCTCCACGTAGAACCCGCGGGCCAGCGCGCCGTCGCGCAGCTGCTCGCCGCCGGTGAACACGGTGCCGTCGCGCCGCGCCTCGGCGACGGCTCGCTGGTGGCGCTCCACTGCCCGCGCGTCGATCACGGGCCCGAGGAACGCGGTCCGCGGCAGCGGATCGCCGACGGTCAGCTTCTCGGTCTTCTCGACCAGCAGCCGGACGAGCTCGTCGTGGACGGGCCGTTCGACGTAGACCCGGCTGTTGGCCGAGCACTTCTGCCCGCCGAACCCGAACGCCGAGCGCATGATCCCCTCGGCCGCCTCCTCGAGGTCGGCGCTGCGGAGCACGATCGCCGGGTTCTTGCCACCCATCTCCACGATGCACGGCCGCGGGAAGCGCGTGGAGAAGTTGCGGAACAGCTCGAACCCGACCTCGTACGAGCCCGTGAACACGATCCCGTCGATGCCCTGGTTCTTCTGGAGCTCGTCGCCCACCGTGTCGCCGGGGCCCATGACGAGGTTGAACACGCCGTCCGGGACGCCCGCGTCGACGTACGCCTCCTTGATCGCGATCGCGGTCATCGCGGACACCGTGGCGGGCTTGAACACCACCGTGTTGCCGGCCATCATCGCGGCCGACGACGGGCCGACCGCCAGCGCCATCGGGAAGTTGAACGGGCTGATCACCGCGAACACGCCGTGCGGGCGCAGGATCGTCCGGGTGTGGACGGTCGCGTCGCCCAGGTTGTCCATCGGGTGGTCGTAGAACGCGTTGTCCTCGGCCGTGCGCGCGTAGTAGCGGATCAGGTCGGCGGCCTCCTCGACCTCGCCCAGGGCCTCGAGCCGGGTCTTGCCCACCTCGATCGCCATGAGGCCGCCGTACTCCATCTGGCGCTCGGAGATGAGCTCCGCGGCGCGCTTCAGGATCTCGAGGCGCTTCTCCCAACCGAGACGGAACCACGCGGGCTGGGCGCGCCGCGCGGCGGCGATCGCGTCCTGGGCGTCCTTGCGGGTGCCCTTCGCGAACGTGCCGACGAGGATCTCGGAGTCGATGGGCGAGCGGACCTCGAAGGTGCCGTCGCCGTCGCGCTCGGCGCCGTCGACGTAGTTGCGGTGGTAGGCGCCCAGGCGTGCCTTCGCCTTCTCGAGGCCCGCTTCGTAGAGCGCGTGCAGCTCCTCGTTGTCGGCGCGGAGGGTCGCGTACGTGATCTTGATCCGCTCGGCGGTCATGTGGCGCTCCCGTTGGGGCGCGGCGCGCGTGGTGGGCGCGCCGGCGTGGCTCGACGACGGTCGTTGCGAGAGAGTCTAGTGCGGCCGGTCGAGGAGGCGGGAGGGCGACTCGGCCCGTCCTGTGGCAACACTCGCCCCCCGCCGCGGGTCACGCGTGGCTCCGCTCCTCGAGCCGTCGCCGGTCGGCCGTCTCGAGCTGGAACGTCGAGTGGTCGATGTCGAAGTCGTCGGACAGGCAGGCGCACAGGGCGTCGAGCGTCGCGGCCGGGTCCGCGCCGTCGGCGATCACGACGTGGGCGGACACGACGTTCATGCCGGAGGTGATGGTCCAGGCATGCAGGTCGTGGCAGCCGATGACCCCGGGGGCCTCCAGGATGTGCCGGCGCACGTGGTCCATGTCCACGCCCCGCGGCGTCGCCTCGAGCAGGACATCGGTCGCGTCGCGGAGGAGGGCGAGCGTCCGGGGCAGGATCAGGACCGCGATGACCAGCGAGGCCAGGGCATCGGCCGCGGACCAGCCGGTGGCCGCGATGACGACCGCCGCCACGATGACCGCGGCCGAGCCCGCGCAGTCGCCCATCACCTCGAGGTACGCCCCCCGGACGTTGAGGCTCTCCCGCTGGGCGCGGTGGAGGAGCGACAGCGAGACGCCGTTGGCGGCGAGCCCGACCAGCGCGACGGCGAGCATCAGGCCGGGCGCCACGTCCGGGGGCGTGGAGAGCCGTCGCCACGCCTCGACCAGGACCAGCCCGGCAACCCCGAACAGCAGCACGGCGTTCACGACCGCCGCGAGGATCTCGAGGCGCAGGTAGCCGAACGTGCGCCCGCTCGTGGGCGCACGACTCGCGAACCAGATCGCGAGCAGCGCCAGGCCCACACCCGACGCGTCGGTGAGCATGTGGCCGGCATCCGCCAGGAGGGCGAGGCTGTTGGACGCCACGGCCCCGACCACCTCCACGGCGAGGACGACGAGACTCAGCCCCAACACGGCGACCAGCCGGTGACGCGCCCCCGCCGCCGCGGTGCCGTGCGCATGTGCCATCAGGCGGCCCCGGCGTGCATCGCCCAACAGTAACCGCGACCCTCCAAACGGCCCATCGCGGGCCGTGACCCACGGGCCATGCCGGCGCTTCCCCCCGGGGCGCATCATGGCCGCATGGCCTGCCGCGTCCTGCGCCGCCTCGCCGCCGTCCCCCTGGTCGCCCTCCTGGTCGTCGTGTCGGCCGCGCCGTCACGCGCCGCGACCGAGTTCCCGCCGGGCTACGTGGGCTTCCACACCTACGCCGAGATGGTCGCGGACATCCACGCCGTCGCGGCCGCCCACGCCGACATCGTGGCGCTGACGTCGATCGGCAACAGCTACCGGGGGCGAACGCTGTGGGCGGCCAAGGTCAGCGACAACGTCGCCACGGACGAGGCGGAGCCCGAGGTCCTGTACGACGGCCTCCACCACTCGGACGAGCACATGGGCCTCGAGATGACCCTCGCGATCCTCCACTGGCTCGCGGACGGCTACGGCAGCGACACCCGGATCACGAACATCGTGAACGCGCGTGAGGTCTGGATCGTGTTCGCGGTCAACCCTGACGGCGCCGAGTTCGACATCAGCGGCGGCCGCTTCCATCACTGGCGCAAGAACCGCCAGCCCAACGAGGGCACGACGGCGATCGGCACCGACCTCAACCGCAACTACGGCTACCGATGGGGAGGCGGCGGCAAGACCAGCACCAACCCGCGGGCCATCACGTACCGCGGGCCCCGGGCGTTCTCGGCCCCCGAGACGCGCGCCTTCCGCGACTTCCTCGCCAGCCGCGTCGTGGACGGCCGCCAGCAGATCCGCGCCGCGATCACGTTCCACGAGTACGGCCGGCTGGTGATGTGGCCGTACGGCTACACGAAGGCCGACCTGCCGGGCGACATGACGACCCAGGACCGCGCCGCACTCGCCAGGATCGGCCGGCACATGGCGGCGAGCAACGGGTACCGCCCGCAGCAGGCGAGCGACCTGTACATCACCTCCGGCACCACCCGCGACTACGAGTACGGGGTGTACCGGATCTTCTCCTACAC
>CAYJOH010000280.1:0-4096 GCA_964371685.1 uncultured Anaerolineaceae bacterium | reverse complement strand
CCCAGGGCCACGATGATGATCGTGGGCAGGATGAAGATGAAGAACAGGTTGCCGCGATCGCGGACCTGGCGGAGCAGGTTCGTCCACCCGATCGTGGCGACCTTGAGCAGGTCGATGCCGCTCACCGGGCCGCCACCAGCCGGCGCGCCCGGGCGAACCCGATGCCGCCGGTGACGAGCCCCATCGCGAGCAGCACGCCGACGGCAGGCAGCGCGTCGACGATGGTGCCCGTCCCCTGCATCTCGGACAGGCCCCGCAGGAACCACGCGTGCGGGGTGACGAGGCTCAGGGTCTGCATCGCCTCGGGGGCCTGCGAGGTCGGCGAGAACGTGCCGCCCAGGATGCCCAGGGTGATGGCCACGGCGGAGTTGGCGGCCCCGGCCCCGTCGAGCGTGTGCATGAACGAGGTGATGAGCGCCGTCAGCCCGATCGCGCTGATCACCGCCGCCAGGACGACGAGGGCGACGCCGACCGGCGGGCCCCAGTCGGCGCCCAGGCCAACGGTGGTCGCGACGACGAGGATCGCCATCGCCACGAGGCCCGTGGCGAGGCTCGCGATCGCCTTGCCCAGCAGCACGGTGCCCGGCCGGATGGGGCCGGCGAGGATGCGCGCCAGGGTGCCCTGCCGGCGCTCCTCGAACAGGCTGAGCAGCCCGGCCTGGGCGGCGAAGAACAGGAACAGGACCGCCATCGCGGCGGAGAAGTAGGTCGACCAGCTGAGCTGGCGGAGCGTGGCCTCGCTGTCCACCAGGGACAGGGCGGGCTCCTGCGCGAGGGCGATGACCTGGGCCATCTGCTCGCCCTGCGGATGGGCGCCCTGGAGCTCTTCGACCGTGAGCAGCGCGAGCTGGACGCCGGCCACGCCGTCCGCGAACCGGCTGGCGACCGAGCGCGCGATCTCGGTCGCGAGGCCCGCGTCACGCGCGCCGAGGACGGTGATCGAGGTGGGCTGGCCGGCGGTGATCGCCGCGCTGAACCCGACCGGGATGACGAACGCGGCATCGCCGCGCCAGCCCTCGGCCGTCGCGGTCTCGACGGCGGCTCGGGCCTCCTCCTCCGTCGCCCGCGTCTCGATCGTGGCGATGCCGGCGTCCTCGAGCCCGCCCAGCACGCCCTCGCTGAACGTGGCGGCGAGCGGCCCGCCGTCGAGGTCGGCGACCACGTAGTCCGCGTGGAACTCCGTCGTGCCGCGCAGCAGCATGCTGAAGATGAACGCGAGCGCGAGCGGCGCGATCACCGCGAACACGATGACCGACCGGTCCCGCAGCCGCTGCCGCAGGTCCTTGGCCGCGATGAGCAGCGCCGTGCGCATCGGACGCCCCCGGCTACTCGGCCGCGTCGCGGAGCGCGCGCCCGGTCAGGTGGAGGAACACGGCCTCGAGATCCGGCTCCACGACGTCGACGCCCTTCACGTCCGCCTTGTCCTCGGCGGCCGCGATCAGCCGGGGCAGCGCCTGGCGCGCCTCGGCCACGAGGATCTCGATCGAGTTGTCCTTGGCGTCGGCACGCACGACCCCCGGCACCTGGGCCACGTCCGCGGCCGCCCCGGTGACGTCGCCCGTGACGGTCAGCCGGACCGTGTCCTGCTCGCCGATCAGGGCCACCAGCTCGCGCTGCGTGCCCTCGGCGCGGATCTCACCGGCGTCGATGATCCCCACCCGGTCGCACAGGCGCTCGGCCTCCTCCATGTAGTGGGTCGTGTACAGGATCGCCATGCCGCTCTTGCCCAGCGCGGCGATGCTCTCGAGGATCGCGTTGCGGCTCTGCGGGTCCACGCCCACCGTGGGCTCGTCGAGCAGCAGCAGCCGCGGCTGGTGGAGCAGCCCGATGCCGATGTTGAGCCGGCGCTGCATGCCGCCGCTGTACTTGTCGGTCCGGTCGCCGGCGCGCGCGGTGAGGCCGACGGTCTCGAGGACCTCGGCGATGCGCGATCGCAGCCGCGCGCCCTGGAGGCCGTACAGCCGCCCGAAGAACTCGAGGTTCTCGCGCGCGGTGAGATCCGGGTACAGCGCGAGGTCCTGGGGCACGTACCCGATGCCCGCCTTGGCCGCGACCGCGCCCACGTCGATCGGCGTGCCGTCGAGGGTCACGTCGCCGGCGTCCCGGGCGAGGAGGCCGCAGACCATCGAGATCGTGGTGGTCTTGCCGGCGCCGTTAGGGCCCAGGAGGCCGTAGGTCTCGCCCTCGGCGATCTCGAAGCTGACGCCCCGGACGGCCTCGATCGACCCGTATCGCTTCCGCAGGCCGGTGGCGCGGAGGACGGTGGTGGACATGTGGAATCAGACCCTCCCCGTGCGTCGGGCGACGCGCACGAGGGACATCGTGAGCAGCCGCGGCGTCGGGCGCAAGTCCGAACGGCCCTGCACTCGTTGGCGACCCGTCCACCGCCAGTGCCGAAGGGGTGGGGTCCACCGGGACCCACCCCCGGTGCCCGCGCGCACCGCATTGTCCGGGGTTTCTGAGAGACCTCTCAGCCGATTCCCAGTCTCAGCGCCTACGGTGACCGGGTCCCGGAGGCGCCGGGACCACCAGGGAGGACTTGCATGTCCAGGACCATCGCCCGGCGGGGGATCGTCGCGATCTCGCTGCTCGCCGCACTCGCCGTGCCGACGACCGCGCTCGCCGCGACCCTCAACGGGACCGACGGCCCCGACGTCCTCGAGGGGACGGCGGAGGCGGACACGATCCACGGCCTCGCCGGCAACGACCTGATCAAGGGCCTCGCCGGTGACGACTGGCTGTACGGTGACGCCGGCGCTGACCGCATCCGCGGCGACGGCGGCGCGGACCACATCTATGGTGGCAACGGCCCGGACCGGCTCCACGGCGGCGGCGGTCCGGACGCCATCCGCGGCGGCGCTGGAGGCGACACGATCTTCGGCGGCGCGGGCCGTGACCGGATCGGGGGCGGACCGGGCAACGACGTGATCACCGTGGGCTACGACAACGCCGCGGACTACGTGTCGTGCGGTGATGGCTGGGACGTCGTGGTCCTCGGCCCGACGGACGCTGCGACCACCGACTGCGAGCGCCGGGTGCGCGTCAGGACCTAGCGTCGCCTCGCGCCACGTCCGGGACGGCCCCGCCGCGTGCGGGGCCGTTCGGCGTCCGCGTCACCCGTCCCGCGGCAGCCGCGCACCCGTGTCAGGCGCGCTTGCGGACCTTCCAGGCCTCCTCGCACGGCCATCGGCTCGCCCACGCGGCGCTCATCCATTGGTAGCTGGTCGTCATGCCCTCCGGGACGCGCACCTCCACCAGGTCCTGGACCTCGAACCCGCTGTCCCGGAACAGGCGGATCCAGTCGCCGTGGGCGAGGTGGAACTCGACCGCCTCGGGCTCGTCGGGCCAGCTGATCCGGTGCATCCCGAACAGCGGGCGCTTGAGCCGCTCGTCGGCGGGGCCGTCGGTCTCGAGGTCCGGCACGGTCAGGTAGGCGAGCAGGCCGTTGGTCAGCAGCACCAGCCGGCCGCCCGGCCGGAGGAGCCGCGACGCTTCGGGGATCCAGGCGTGGGGGTCGGCCCACAGCGCAGCCCCGTACTCCGAGATCGCGAAGTCGAACGAGGCGTCGGGGAACGGGACCTTCTCCGCGTTGCCCAGGAGCAGCGGGAAGTCGATGCCGTGCTCGAGCTGGAGGCGGGCCGCGGTCTCCAGCTGCCGGGGCGAGTTGTCGATGCCCACGACGCGGGCGCCGCGCCGCGCGAGCCAGGCGGACACGTAGGCCGTCCCGCAACCGAGCTCGATGGCATCGCGGCCAGGCAGGTCGTCGGGCAGGAGGTGGAGCTCGGCCTCGGGGGCCCCGAAGATGCCCCACCGCTCGTCGCCGGGCTGGAGGGCCCAGCTGCGCTCGCCCGGCCCGACGTAGTCCCGCGCGTAGCGGTCCCACGCCGCGCGGTTGCGGGCGACATGCTCGGGCAGCGCCTCGCCGGCGCCGCCCGTCGTGATCTCGTCGGCGGTCGTCATGTCAGGCCGCTCCCCGGTGCCGCGCGCAGGCGGCGAGCACGATGTCGATCGTCCGTTCCTCCATCGGCCGCAGGTCCACCTGGACGTGCCCCACCCCGAGGTCGCGCCACGCATCGAGCGCGCGGGCCACCTCGTC
>CAYJOH010000279.1:0-4101 GCA_964371685.1 uncultured Anaerolineaceae bacterium | reverse complement strand
GCGGCTCCGCGCCGATGGCGCGCTGCTCGACCCGCTCCCGCAGGAGGCACCCGTCTGATGACCGTCGATGCGCTGCGCCACGGCCCGTTCGCGGAGGCGGTCCGCCGCCACCGGCTGATCGTCGTCCTCCGGCGGGTGGCCCCGCAGGACGCGCTGCTGTCCCTGGTGGACGAGCTCGCCGACGCCGGCGCGCGGCTGTTCGAGATCACGTTCGATTCGCCGTCCGCGGCGGCGGACCTCGAGGCGGTCCGGACCCGGCTGGCCGCGCGACCGGACGGGACGTTCAAGGTGGGGGCCGGGACGGTGACCCGGCGCCACGACCTCGAGGCGGCGCGGCGCGCGGGGGCGGACTTCGCGGTCTCGCCGCTGCTGGACCCCGACCTCGTGTCCACGGCCGCGGACGAGGGCCTGCCGTTCGTCCCGGGCGCGTTCACGCCGACCGAGGTGGCCTCGGCCTGGGCGGCCGGCGCGACGTTCGTCAAGCTGTTCCCCGCGTCCGCGGCGGGCCCCTCGTTCGTGCGCGAGCTCCGCGGCCCGATGCCCGACGCGCAGCTGATCCCGACCGGTGGCGTCGACGCCTCCAACGCGCAGGCGTTCCTCGAGGCCGGTGCCGTCGCGGTGGGCATCGGCGGCGCGATCACCCGGGCCGACGCGGCCACGCGACGTGCGATCGTCGCGGCGACGGCGCGACCCGAGGGCCTGCCGTGACCCCGACCCGGTTCGCGGGCCGGGCCGTGCTGGTCACCGGCTCGACCGGCATGGCGGCATCGGCGGCCCGGGCGATCGCGTCGGAGGGCGGCTCGGTGTTCGTCGTGTCACGCGATGCCGGGCACGCGGCGGCGCTGGCGGCCTCGATCCGCGATGCGGGCGGCCGGTGCGCCTGGCACGCGGCGGACCTCCGGCACGAGGCCGAGGTGGAGGCGGCGTTCGCGGCCTTCGACGCCACCTTCGGACGGCTGGACGCGGTGTACGGGGTGGCCGGGATCAGCGGCCGGCGGTACGGCGACGGGCCGCTCCACGAGGCGACCCTCGAGGGCTGGGAGACCGTGATCGCCACCAACGCCACCAGCCAGTTCCTGGTCGCGCGGGCCGCCGTCCGCCGGATGCTGGCGCAGGCGCCGGACGCCGGCGGCGCCCGGGGCACGCTGCTGCTGATGTCCAGCACGCTGGCCACGCGCCCGGCGCCCGTCCACTTCGCGACCCATGCCTACGCCGCGAGCAAGGGAGCGATCGAGGCCTTCGTCCGGAGCCTCGCCGCCTCCTACGCACCGCACGGGATCCGCGTCAACGCGATCGCACCGTCGCTGATCGCCACGCCGATGAGCCGCCGGGCGCAGGAGGACGCCGCGATCCTCGCCTACCTCGCGGACAAGCAGCCGCTTGCGGGCGGCCCGATCGACGCCGACGCCGTCACCGCGGTCGCGCTCCACCTGCTGTCAGACGAGGCTCGGATGGTGACCGGCCAGGTCGTCGCGGTGGACGGCGGCTGGAGCGTGAGCGAGCCGCGAGGCTGAGGCGCCGGGCCGGCGCGTCCTGCGATAGGGCACCGTCCCGGTTGTGCGGGGCGTTGGGCGGGCGTACCGTGTGCGCCGGACCCGTCCACCCGTCACCCATCCGCCCTCACCCGTCACCCACCGCCGGAGGACCCCGCATGCCGCGAGCCCGCCTGATCGCCGTCGCCCTGGGCGCGCTCCTGGCGCTGCCCGGCGTGGCGTCCGCCGCGGGGCTCGTGGACGTCGCGGGCACGGTGCGCAACGCGGACGCGACGCCCGCCCCCGGGGTCGAGGTGCTGGTCGGCGTCGCGGGCACCGACATCTTCCAGCCGGTGACGACCGATGCGGACGGGGCGTTCGCGGCCCAGGTCGAGGCCTCGCCCGGCGACACGATCGAGATCCGCGCCACCGGCGCCACGGTCCGCTCCGAGCCCGACGACGAGGGCTGCGTCCACGCCACGACGCCGACCGGCCGGGCCAGCTTCGTGCTCGGCGAGGGGGCGCCGGCGCCGGTCGAGGTGGTGCTGGACACGATCCTCGAGAGCACGGTCTGCACGACGACCGCGGCCCCCGCATCGACGCCCCGCGTGACGCCCCCGGCGACCGACCGCCTCGCCGCCGGCACGCCCGGCGCGGGGAGCGGCCTCGCCATCGCGCTCGCGGTGCTCGGCTCGCTGGTCGCCGCCGGCTGGCTCGTCACGAGGCGCCGCAGCGCCTGACATCCGGGGCCTGCCCGGTCGGGATCCCGCCGTCCGCGTGCCGTGCGTGCCTGCCGACCGCGCGCCGTGCGTCACTGCCGCCCGCGCGCCGTCCGCGCCCCGTCCGCGCGTGCAAGCGGCGGTACATTCGCGACCCGTCGGCGGCCACGCGGACCTGCGGTTGCGCGATCGGTGCACCTGCCCGTACACCTCGACCGGCGCGGCCCCGCGGATCAGCCGAAGTGTGCATCACGGCGTACAGGCGGCGCCCGGCAGGCGCCGGAGTGTATGCCCGGATGCACACCGGACCCCGCGGCGTGCATCTCGGCGTACAGGAGCAGCCAGGCGGGGCTCGAGTCGTGCCCGGACGCACGCCGGACCCGGACGTGTGCATCCGCTGCACATGCGCGGCGCCTCGCGGCGAGCGCGGCGCCTCGCGGCGAGCGCGGCGCCTCGCGGCGAGCGCGGCGCCTGCGACCGAGGGGCCGCGCCTCAGCGGAGCTCGGGGAGGCTCGCCGCCGCGACGGCCTGGCCGTGGCGCTTCTGGCGCTCGTCGGCGAGGTGGAACGTGACCTGCTCGGCCGCCGCCGGGTCCTCCGCCGCGAGCACCGCCTTCGCCGTCTCGATGATCACGTCGCCCCCGGCGCCGGTCATGACCCGGCCCAGCAGCAGCAGGTGGTCCAGGTCGTAGTGCTCGCGGTACTGGAGCAGCGCGTAGCCGAACGACGTGCCCACCGTCCGGTACACGAGGTCCGCGCGCGGGTCGCCCGCCGCCATCCGCTCCTGCAGGTGGACCAGCCGCTCCGGCAGCGGCGTGTCCGCGTCCACCTCGATCCCGGCCGGGCCCATCAGCCGGCCCGTCGCCTGCTGGCTGAAGTACTGCACGCCGCAGCCCCGGTCGCCGGACCACTCGTCCACCGGCGCGTCGGGCGCGTCGTCCACCGGGGCGAACGCCAGCTCGTCGATCCGCGACGTCAGCCGGCCCTCGCGGTCGACGTACCCCGCGGCCTGGCTGGACCCCATCGCGATCCCCAGCAGCGCGCCGGCGCCGGCCAGCATCGAGCCCGCCAGCGCCGTCACCTCGCCGTCGTTGACGACCACGAACGGGATGCCGCCCCAAGCCGTCTGGAGCTCGTGGAACAGGCCCCGGACGCGGGCCTCGAAGGCATCGGGCGGGACGGACCGGAACAGCGACGCGGCCCGCACGTCGTTGTCCACGTAGGCACCGGCCGAGCTGCCGCCGATGGCGTCCACCCGCGGCAGGTGGGCGGCCGCCCGACGGAGCGAGTCGTTGATCTGGTCGACGTGCCACTGCGGGTCGGCGTGCCGTGCCGGGTCCCAGGCGATCTCCTCGCTGAACACGACCTCGCCGTCGATCACCGCGGCCGCCTTGCGGTCGCTGGCACCGAGGTCGAAGCCGATCCGGCAGCCGTCGAGGTGGCGGCCCAGCGCCGCGCCGACTTCGCGCGCGGGCGGGAACTCGGCCTCGGGCGCCGCCACGACCTCGAACGGGACGCCGAACAGCCGCGGGCCCATGAACGCCGCGTCGAACCGGCCGGTGGGCTCGGCGGCGTAGTGGCGGGTGAGGTACGCCACCAGCGGCTGCGGCGCGTCCACGTACAACCGCGACCCGCCGCGCGACCAGAGCAGGAACTTGGCCAGCCGCTCCACCGCGTGGTACGAGGCGGTCTGGCCCGGGTGCCCGGCCGGGTGGACCCATGCCTCGCGGTGCCACGCGGACCCGCCGGGCTGCGCCACCGTGAGCGCGACCCGGGCGCCGGTGCCCGTGGCCCGCACCTCGGCCGCGAGCACCGCCTGGGCGAGCCACATCGGCCGGAACCCGGGGTCGAGCGGGGGCGCGAGGCGGGCCGTGCGCGCGGCAACGGCGCGCGTGCCGCCGGGATCGGCCG
>CAYJOH010000278.1:0-4106 GCA_964371685.1 uncultured Anaerolineaceae bacterium | reverse complement strand
CCCGGCGGCGGCGCTCGCCACACCAGGCCCGTCCGCCGCCGGTCCGCCGGCCTCACCCCGACGCGGGCGGGGGCGCTGCTCGCCCTCCTGCTGGCGGTCGCCGGACTCTACGGCGCCGTCTCCTCCGATGCGTTCGCCGGCCGACACGTCGACGTGACCGGCACCACCTGGACGCCCGAGGACGCCGTGCTGGACGCGCTCGCCCTGCCACCCGGCACGAACCTGTTCTCGCTCCAGACCGGCGTCCTCGAGGGCCGCGTGGCGTCCATCCCGGCCGTGCGGTCCGCTGACGTGTCCGTGGCGCTCCCGGACACGATCCGGGTGGACGTCCGGGAGCGGGTCGCGCTGCTCGCCTGGCGGGTGGGCGTGCACACGTTCCTCGTCGACGAATCGGGCAAGCTGTTCGGCGAGCTGGACGGCACCCATCCCGAGGCGGCCCGGGCGCTGCCGGTGGTGCTCGACCGGCGGTTCGAGTCGACGGTGCTGGGGATCGGCTCGACCCTCGACGCGGTGACGCTGGACGCCGCGCTGCGGATCGGCTCGCTCACGCCGGCCGACCTGGGCAGCTCGTCCTCGCGGCTCGACATCCGGCTCGACGACACCAACGGGTTCACGATCCGGGGGCAGCCGCTGGGCTGGACCGCGGTGTTCGGCTTCTACACCCCGACCCTGCGGACCACGGACCTCATCCCGGGCCAGGTCCGGCTGTTCCGGAGCCTCATCCTGGGCCAGGAGGACGTCGTCCTGCGGGTGATCCTCGCCGACGACCGCAGCGTGACGATGATCCCGCGTCCGACGCCCAGGCCGTCGCCGACGCCGAAGCCTTGAGCGGGTACGCGGGCCGGGTGTCTGGTAGCGTAGGTGCGACGATCTTCCGGAGGGAGGCTGCCCGCCCGTGCTCCTGCCCCTCGTGGGTCTTCTCGTCGGTGTCCTGGCGGGACTCGTCCTCAACGTCAATGTCAGCTTCGAGTTCTCGCGCTATTCGGCCGTGGCCATCCTCGCCGCCCTGGACTCGGTCCTCGGCGCGGTGCGTGCGGAGCTCGATGGGGTCTACGACAATCGCATCTTCATCAGCGGGTTCCTCACCAACGCGATCGTTGCCGTCCTGCTGGTGTTCATCGGCGACCGGTTGAGCCTGGACCTCTACCTCGTCGCCCTCATCAACTTCGGGTTCCGGATCTTCAACAACGTCGCGCTCATCCGGCGCCACTTCATCTAGCACAGGCGGTACCTTGGCCGCGGGCGGCCACGCACAGCGAGGGACGACAGGCAGGTGGAACGGGAAGCGGTCCTCGTCGGCATCGACGTCGGCACGTCCAAGGTCTGCGCGCTCATCGGCGAGGTCGGGCGTGACGGGCGCCTGACGATCATGGGCCACGGGACGGTCCCGGCCTCGGGGCTCAAGAAGGGCGTGGTCGTCAACATCGACCAGACGGTCCGTTCGATCGCCGACGCCGTCGAGCGCGCGGAGCGCCTGTCGGGCTGGAAGATCGACCGCGCCTTCGTCGGCGTCGGCGGCCAGCACGTCGAGAGCCTCAACTCCACCGGCCAGGTCGCCGTGACCGCCCACCACCGCGAGGTCACCCGCGAGGACATCAGCCGGGCGATCGAGGTCGCGCGGGCGGTGTCGATCCCCAACAACCGCGACGTGCTCCACGTGGAGCGACGCGGGTTCACCGTGGACGGCCAGGAGGGCGTCAAGGACCCGCTGGGCATGAGCGCCCTGCGGCTCGAGGTCGAGGCGCACATCGTGTCCGCGTCCGCCACCGCGGTGCAGAACCTGACCAAGTGCGTCCAGCTGGCCGGCGTCAAGATCGACGAGCTGGTCGTGGACGGCCTCGCCTCGGCCGAGGCGGTGCTGACCGAGACCGAGAAGGAGCTGGGCGTCGCCGTTGCCGACATCGGCGCCGGGACGATCGACCTCACGCTGTTCGCCGAGGGCTCGCCGTTCCACACCTCGGTCCTGCCGGTGGGCGGCAACAACGTGACCAACGACGTCGCCATCGGCGTCAAGACCACGCTCCAGGTGGCGGAGGAGCTCAAGGTCCGCCACGGGACGTGCGACCTGCGGAACATCGAGGACGAGGAGATCGGCGTCACGGTGCTCGGCGAGGAGGCCGGCCGCACGGTCAGCCGCGAGGAGCTGTGCCGGATCATCGAGGCCCGGATGCGCGAGACGTTCGAGCTGCTCAAGGACGAGATGGCGCGCAGCGGCCACGGCATGCTGCCCGCGGGGATCATCCTGACCGGCGGCGGCGCGCAATTGGCGGGCACCGCCGAGCTGGGGCGCGACGTGCTCCAGATGCCGGTCCGGATCGCCGGGCCGTCGGGGATCGGCGGGCTCGTGGACACGATCCAGGACCCGTCCTACTCCACGGCCGTGGGGCTGCTCCGCTGGGGCGCGACCTCGATCGCGATGGGGGAGCCGCTGCACTACGAGTCCGCACCCGGCGGCGGCGTCCTGAGCCGCCTGCGGAGCGCGATCCGCAACCTGTTCCCCTAGGATCGGGGCTCGATGCGCTCCGTCGAGCTCGAGGTCCGGACCGGCCGGGACCGGGGCGTCACCGATCTCACGCCGGCCTGCGCGCGGTTCGCCGCCGAGGCCGCCGGGGGCGGCGACGGGCTGCTGTCGGTGTTCGTGCCCCATGCCACGGCCGGCCTCGTCGTGCTGGAGCTGGGGGCCGGCACGGACGAGGACGCGATCCGGACGCTCGACCGGCTGCTGCCCCGCGACGACCGCTGGGTCCATCGCCATGGATCGCCGGGCCACGGCGCCGACCACGTCCTGCCGCTCCTCGCGCCACCCTCGCTCACGGTGCCGGTCATCGGCGGGCGGCTCGCGCTGGGGACGTGGCAGTCGATCGCGCTGCTCGACCCCAACGCCGACAACTCGACCCGCCGCGTCCGCCTCAGCTTCCTGGCCGGCTAGCGCCGCAGGCCGGTGCGCGGATGCACCACGATATGGCAGGGGCCGGCGCCAGATTCCGGCAATCCCCGGTGACCACTCCCTCGATCCCGCGGGTATACTTCCGCGCAAACCCGTGTGAACCCGTAGTGGCGCCGGAACCCCCCGGGGCCGGCACCCGGGGGACGAGCGGTTACCCGTCCTGACGCCAAGTCACGCGCCATCCGAGGAGACCCGATGCCGCTGCGGTCGGATTCCGAGAACTTCGCCCTCATCCGCGTCATCGGTGTGGGTGGCGGCGGGAGCAACGCCGTCAACCGGATGATCCTGTCCGAGATGATGGGCGTCGAGTTCATCGCCTGCAATACGGACGCCCAGGCGCTGCTGCAGTCGGACGCCCCGCACAAGATCCGGATCGGCGACAAGATCACGAAGGGCCTCGGTGCCGGCGGCGACGCGTCGATCGGCCAGCGGGCCGCCGAGGAGGACCGCGACAAGATCGCGGATGCGATCGCGGACTCGGACATGGTGTTCATCACCGCGGGCCTCGGCGGCGGCACCGGCTCCGGCGCGGCCCCGGTGGTGGCGGAGATCGCGAAGGAGCAGGGCGCGCTCACGATCGGCGTCGTGACCAAGCCGTTCAGCTTCGAGGGCAGCCGGCGCAAGCTCGTCGCCGAGAAGTCGGCGGAGGAGCTCAAGGCCAAGGTCGACACCCTGATCACGATCCCCAACGACCGCCTCCGCGACGTCGTCCAGAAGAACACCTCGATCGTGGACGCGTTCCGGGTCGTGGACGACGTGCTCCGCCAGGGCGTCGCGGGGATCAGCGACATCATCACGGTGCCGGGGCTCATCAACCTCGACTTCGCGGACGTCCGGACGATCATGAAGGACGCCGGCTCGGCGCTCATGGGCATCGGCCGGGCGACGGGCGAGAACCGCGCCCTCGAGGCGGCCCGCCAGGCGGTGGCCAGCCCGCTGCTGGAGATCAACATCGCGGGCGCGCAGGGCATCCTGTTCAACATCTGCGGCTCGTCCAACCTCACCCTGTGGGAGGTCACCGAGGCCGCCGAGGAGATCCGCGCCGCCGCGGACCCGGAGGCCAACATCATCTTCGGGACGAGCTTCAACGAGCGCCTCGGCGAGGAGGTGATGATCACCGTCATCGCCACCGGCTTCGACGGCCGCCGCCGGACCGACG
>CAYJOH010000277.1:0-4122 GCA_964371685.1 uncultured Anaerolineaceae bacterium | reverse complement strand
GCGTCTGCGGTCATCGTGTCGCCTCGCTCAGTGGGCCGCCGTCCGGCCGTGCCGGGCGTCGAACACCGGGCGCTCCGAGCGCACCTCGGGCAGGTGGTCGAAGTTGTAGGCGGGTGGCGGCGAGGTGGTCGCCCACTCGAGCGTGTTCGCCTCCCACGGGTCGTCGCCCGCGCGCTTGCCGCTGCGCAGCGAGACCAGGACGTTCCAGAAGAACGGCAGCATCGCGAGCGCGATGACGAAGCCGCCCACGGTGGCCGCCAGGTTGAGCTCGCTCCAGCCGGCGGTGCTCGCGTAGTCCGCGATCCGCCGGGGCATGCCCGCCAGCCCCAGCTGGTGCATCGGGAAGAAGGTCAGGTTGAACCCGATGAACATCAGCACGAACTGGATCTTGCCCAGCGTCTCGTTGAGCATCCGGCCGGTCATCTTGGGGAACCAGTAGTAGATCCCGGCGAACACGCCGAACACCGAGCCGCCGAACAGCACGTAGTGGATGTGCGCGACCACGAAGTACGTGTCGTGGATCGCGAAGTCCACCGGCACCGCGGCGGAGAAGGCGCCGTTGAGCCCGCCGATGAGGAACAGGCTCAGGAACCCGAGCGCGTACAGCAGCGGCGTGGAGAACGTCAGCTGGCCGCGGAACAGGGTCGCGATCCAGTTGAACATCTTGACGCCGGTCGGCACCGCGATCAGGAACGTCATCAGCGAGAAGAACGGCAGGAACACCTGTCCGGTCGTGAACATGTGGTGCGCCCAGACCGAGAACCCGAGGGCCCCGATGCCCGCAGTCGCGAACACGAACGCCTTGTAGCCGAACAGCGGCTTGCGCGAGAACACGGGCAGGATCTCGCTGATGATCCCCATCGCCGGCAGGATCATGATGTAGACCGCCGGGTGCGAGTAGAACCAGAACACGTTCTGGTACAGGACGGCCTGGCCGCCGTTGGCGGGATCGAAGAAGTTGCCGCCGTAGTTGCGGTCGATGAACAGCATGATCAGGGCGCTGGTCAGCACCGGCGTGGCCATCAGCGTCAGCACGCCGGTGACCAGGACCGTCCAGACCAGGATGGGCATCCGGAACAGCGTCATGCCCGGCGCGCGCATCTTGAAGATCGTGACCAGGAAGTTGATCGCGCCCAGGATCGAGCTCGTCCCGATCAGCGTCAGGCCCATGATCCAGAGGTCCGTGCCGGTGCCGCTGTACTGGGCGCCGGACAGCGGCGGGTACTCCGTCCAGCCGGAAGCCGCCGCCCCGCCCGAGACGAGGAAGCCCGAGGCCATCAGCGCGCCGCCCAGCGGCAGCAGCCAGAACGACAGGGCGTTGATCCGCGGGAACGCCATGTCCGGCGCACCGATCTGGAGCGGGACGACGTAGTTCCCGAAGCCCGCCAGGATCGGGATGATGAACAGGAACAGCATGAACGAGGCGTGCATCGTGAACGCCTGGTTGTAGAACGCCTCGTCCATGAACTGGAGGCCCGGCTGGGCGAGCTCCACGCGGACCACGAGGGCGAGGATGCCGCCGGCCAGGAAGAACAGGATCGAGTTGATCAGGTACATGATCCCGATCTTCTTGTGGTCGGTGGTCGTGAGCCACTCGTAGAGCCCGCTGCGGTACGCGGGAGCGGCGGGGTGAAGGGTCGTGGTGGCCATCCCTGCTCCCTTACTGGATCGTGAGCGTGCCGGTCATGTTCGGGTGCACGCTGCACACGAACGGATAGCTGCCGGCGGCGAGTGCCGGGACCTGGTAGTCGACCTCCTTGGGCCCGGTCACCAGGTCGCCCCGGAACTTCTCCGCCCCCGAGCCGTCCTTGATCACCAGGTCGTGGGGGACGCTCTGGTCCTTGTTGTTGAAGTGGATCGTGAACAGGGTGTCGGCGGGGGCGGTGAGCTCCGTCTGCTCCCACTGCACGTTGAGCGCCGAGAGCTGGACCACCTCGCCCGAGGCCTCGCCCGAGGGCGCGGGCGCCGGCGTGGCGTTGGCCTTGTCGATCTGGGCCTGGAGCCAGGCGTCGAACTCCGAGGCGCCGATCGCCCGGACCTCGAACACCATCGAGCCGTGGAAGGCACCGCACAGCTCCGCGCACTGGCCGCGGTAGGTCCCCGGCTCGTCGACGGTGAAGTCGAACACGTTCTCCTTCCCCGGCACCACGTCGCGCTTGAACAGGAACTGCGGGACGTAGAAGGCGTGGATGACGTCCGGGCTGCGCAGGCTGACCTGGATCGGCTCGCCGACCGGCACGACCATGCCGCCGTCCTCGCCCTGGGGCAGCGCCTGCGTGAACAGCAGGTTGCCGCTCGAGTCCAGGTAGTCGAACTGCCACTGGAAGCGGGAGGCGACCGCGCGGATGCGGACGTCGGAGCTCGTGGTCGCGTCGACCGTGTTGAGCGTCTGCCACGACAGGACGAACAGGAACAGGACGATCGCGGTCGGGACGGCCGTCCAGATGACCTCGACCAGGTTGTTGCCGTGGGTCTGGGCGGGGAGCTCGTCGTCGCCGGGCTTCCGGCGGTATCGGAGCACGGTCCACGCGATCAGGCCCTCGACCAGCACGAAGATCACGACCGCGATGTAGAACACGATGTCGTACAGCGAGCGCACGCTGTGCGAGCGGTCCGTGGCCGGCGTCGCGCCGCCGATCGGGAAGAAGCTGTCCCACGCGCGCTGCGGCGTGATTCCCGTCGCGGCCAGCGCGACCAGCGTCGCCAGCACGATCAGCACGACGATCACGAGGGCGGCGACGGGACCGGACCCGGTCCGCGACCGGGGAGGCATCGACATCGGGTTCCTCGAATGATCTCGGTCGCGGTCAGGGGCGTGACCGCGACCGAGGAGATGAGGGCTCACCGTCCGAGGACACACGCCGCCCGTGGAACGGGGGCGCCGGACGCGCGCATCATATACGAGGTTCGACGCACTGGCAGTCCCAACGGCCTGTGCGACCCTGCCAAATGGCCCGTGGGGATCATTGTCCCGAATCGCGGGACAATGAGGGCGTGATACGTCGCCTTCCCACCGTGCTGGCCGTGTTCCCGCCTGCGTTCCTGCTCGCGCTCCTGGCCGCCGCACCCGCGGCGCTCGCGCACGGGGGCGAGGTGCCGGGCGCACCGACGGCGTCGACGTTCCTGCTCCTGTGGTCGTTCGACCCGCTGGTCTGGCTGCCGGCGGTCGCCGCGGCGCTGCTGTGGCGGGCCGGGGTCAACCGGGTCGATCGCGCCCATCCCGGCAGCCCGGTACCCCGTCGGCGGACCGCGTTCTGGCTCCTGGGGCTGCTCGCGATCCTGGTCGCCCTGGACTCCGGGATCGAGCGCTACGACACCACGCTGTTCTCGGTCCACATGGTCCAGCACATGCTGCTCACGCTGGTCGCGCCGCCGCTGCTGCTGGCCGCCGGCCCGATCACGCTCCTCCTCCGGGCCTCGTCGCCCGCGACGCGCCGCCGCTGGATCCTGCCGCTGCTCCATTCGCGCGTGGTCCGGGCGCTGTCGTTCCCGGTCGTGGCCTGGGTCCTGTTCGCGGCGGTGATGTGGGGCAGCCACTTCTCGCCGCTGTTCGACCTGTCGCTGGAGAACGAGCTCGTCCACCGGCTGGAGCACGGGCTGTTCCTGGGCTCGGCGCTGCTGTTCTGGTGGCCGATCGTGGGTCCGGACCCGTCCCCGTGGCGGAAGGGCCGGGGGGCCCGGGTCGCGTACGCGGGGCTGCAGATGCCGCAGAACACGTTCCTCGCGGTCGCGATCACGTTCGCGTCGGCGCCGCTCTACAACCACTACGCGACGAACGTCCGCGACTGGGGCCCGACGGCGCTCGAGGACCAGCAGATCGCGGGCGGGCTGATGTGGCTGGGAGGGGACGTCGCGTTCATCGTTGCGGTGATCGGGCTGGTCGCCGCGTGGATGCGCGCGGAGGAGCGGCGCTCGGTGGGCGAGGACCGCCGGCTGGCTGGCGAGCGCGCCGCGATCCGCGAGCGCGAGGCGACGCTGGCGGCCCGCCGCGCCGCGGAGGGGGCGACGGCCGCGTCGCCCGGCGGCGGATCACCCGGCGACTGAGCCTCGGTGGTCGACGCCCCGACCCGCGGCGGTCACGTGGCCATCCCGCGGCGGTCACCTGGCCATCCACCGATGAGG
>CAYJOH010000276.1:0-4139 GCA_964371685.1 uncultured Anaerolineaceae bacterium | reverse complement strand
CAAGCAGATCGCGGAACGGTACGACGAATCGTCGGCCGAGATGTTCGATCCGGCGGCCGTCGATCCGGTGGTCGAATTCCTCGCCGAGCGAGCGCACGGCGGGCGGATCCTCGAACTCGGGGTCGGCACGGGCAGGATCGCTCTGCCGCTCGCGGCTCGCGGCCTCGAGGTTCATGGCATCGAACTGTCGCGTGCGATGGTCGCGAGGCTCAAGGAGAAGCCCGGTGCCGCGGTCATCGACGTGACGATCGGCGACTTTGCGACGACGCGGATCCCGAATGGCGAGGGCGCGTTCTCGCTCGCGTACATCGTCTGGAACACGATCATGAACCTGACGACCCAGACCGCCCAGGTGGAGTGCTTCCGGAGCGTCGCGGCGCACCTGGAGCCCGGTGGCTGCTTCGTCGTCGAGGTCGGCCTTCCTGATCTTCAGCGGCTCCCGCCCGGCGAGAAGTACCGGCCGTTTCGCGTCACCCCGACGAGGATCGGCATCGACGAATACGACATCGCGAACCAGGGCCTCGTGTCGCACCATTTCTGGGTCGAGGACGGGCGCCTTGAGCAAGTCTCGATGCCGTTCCGCTATGTCTGGCCAGCCGAGCTGGACCTGATGGCGGAACTTGCGGGCATGCGGCCGCGCGAACGCTGGGCCGGGTGGCTGGGCGAGCCGCTGGCGAGTGACAGCGGCACGCTCGTAGCCGTCTGGGAGAAGCCCCGACAACGGGAGATGGAGACGATGCTTTGAGCGATATCAAGATCGGGGCTCTTTGCTGGAACCAGTACTCGGAGTGGTCGCGGCTGCTCGACGCCGGCATCCGCGCCGACCAGCTGGGCTACGACACGCTGTGGACGTGGGACCACCTGTATCCCATCGTCGGGGACAGCCGCGGCCCCAACTACGAGGGCTGGCTGACGCTGGCCGCGTGGGCCCAGGCGACGAAGCAGGTGCACATCGGCCTGATGGTCGGGGCGAACACGTTCCGGGCCCCCACGCTGACGGCGAAGCTGGCGACGACCCTCGACCACATCAGCGGCGGCCGCGCGATCCTGGGCATCGGCGGGGCGTGGTTCGAGGAGGAGCACGAGGATTTCGGGTTCGAGTTCGGGTCTGGGTTTCCCGAGCGGCTCCGCTGGCTGTCCGAGGCGCTGCCGATCATGCGCGGGATGCTGGACGGGACGGAGCCCACCGCGAGGGGCCCGCACTACCGCTCCAAGGACACGCGCAACCTCCCGGCGCCCGTCCAGGCCCACCTGCCGATCTGCATCGGCGGCAGCGGTGAGCAGGTCACCCTCAAGCTGGTCGCGAAGTACGCGGACATGAACAACGTGGGCGGCGGGTTCGCGACGGTCAAGCGCAAGGAGGAGATCCTGCTCCAGCACTGCGAGGCGGTGGGCCGCGACCCGGGCGAGATCGAGCGGACGACCGGCGTGGGCACGGTGTTCATCCGCGACGACCGCGCCGAGGCGGAGCGGCTGTTCCACGAGGCGTTCGACCGCAACCGCGTGGCGAGGCACTGGGTGGACCAGCCCGTGGGCACCCCCGAGGACGTCGCGGAGCAGCTGGCGCCCTACGTGGAGCTGGGCTACCGGCACCTCATCGCCGGGACGCCGGCCAACTACGACGAGGAGTCGATGACCCGGTTCGCGACCGAGGTCCGGCCGATGCTCGAGAAGATCTAGGCGTCAGGCGCCGGCGGGCGGCGCGTCCGCGGAGGCGTCGGCGGAGGTGTCCGCGCTCTTGCGGCGCGCGCGGTAGCGGCGCACCTTGGCCAGGTTGCCGCACGAGGACATGTCGCACCAGCGGCGCCGGCCGGCCCGCGACGTGTCCGCGAACACCCAGCGGCACCCGTCGTTGGCGCAGATCCGGAAGCGGCTCGTCTGGCCGGCGGCGATCGCCTCCACGAGCGGCCCGACGACCCGGGCCAGCGCCTCGCCGGTAGGGTCGCCCGAGGTGTGCCGGTGGCTGACGCCGCAGCAGCCCTCCGCGGCGACGAGCTCGATCCGCGGCGCCTCGCGGAGGACGGCGTTGACCGCGTCCAGCGCGCCCTGGTCCGGGATCCGGTGCTCGACCTCGGCGTCCCAGACCTCGCGCAGCGCCGCCCGCACGCCGTGGATCCGCGCCAGCCACGCGGCCGTGTCGCGGCCGGCCTGGGCGCGCAGCGCGTCCTCGTGGGCGAGGCCGCGGAGCGTGAGGTAGGTGACGGCGTCATCGGCCGTGGCGAGGTGCTCGTGGGCGACGCCGTCGTCGTAGGACTCGCTGTTGATGAAGTCGAGGCACGTGTCGAGATCGGCCGCGTGACCGTGGCCGATGGTGTCGATGGGGGCGATCTGGAGGCTGTTCATCTGAGGTCGTAACCACTATAAACCCATTGACAGGTTACGCGCAAGCGGGTAGTCTTGTAACTAGTCAGTGAGCCTTGTCCGGTTACCGTGATCGGACCACCGGAGACCCGCCATGGATGTCCTGATCCCCGCCCTCATCTTTGGACTCGCCCTGTTCGGGGCGATCGCCGCGATCGCCGGCTACGAGAGCCGTGACGGCTTCGAGCTGGGCGATCGCTGAACGGGAGAACCGCCCCATGTGGCTGCACCACGGGATCATCGCCCTCGACCTCGCGCGCGAGCGCACGCGGGAGCTGGAGCTGGCCGCCGAGCGCTACCGGCTGCTCCGGGAGGGCGGCGAATTCGAGACCCGACCCCGGCCGCCTCGCCCCAGCCGCCTCCGCGCCGTCGTCGCCCGGCCGGTCCGCGCCTTCAGCAACGCGACCCACGTCGTCGCCGACGCCGCCTGCACCGCCGCCACGCGCATCGAGGGCCGGACGGCGTAACGTCCCCCCACCGGTCCGCGAGTGGAGGGCGCCATGCACGACATCGCCGCAGTGTCCTGGAGACCCGATCGCATCGACCTGTTCTGGGTCGACGCGGATCGGGTCCTCTGGCATCGGGCGTTCGCCGCCGGATCGTGGGGTGCGCCGGCGTCGCTGGGCGGGGCGCTGGCGTCGCCGCCGGCGGTCACCGCCTGGGCCGCGGACCAGGTGGAGGTGTTCGCGGTGTTCGACGACGGGACACTCTGGAACCGGTACTGGGACGGCGTCTCGTGGCACCCCTGGGAGTCGCTCGGCGGGTCGCTGGCCCTGGGCCCGGCGCCGGCCGCCTCGTCCTGGGGGCCGGACCGGCTGGACGTGTTCGCCGCCGGCGTCGACGGCACGACCTGGCACCGCTGGTGGGACGGGACCCGCTGGGTCGAATGGGAGCGGCTGGGCACCTGAACGGGTTCAGCCTCCCGTGGGATCCTGGTCCTCGCCCGGCTCGCGACCGCGATGCGGCCAGGTCGGCCGGTGGGGGCGTGGCACGCGGCGGGCGAACCTGGTTGCCCGGGGCGCCGCCGCGTCGCGTGCCCGCTTCCCCGTCCGGATGGCGGCCTTGCCGCCTGCGATGGCCGCCTTCCCGCCCGCGACCGCGACCCGCGCCGTCGTCCGCGCCGACGCGCGCAGGATCCAGGCGCTGGTAGCACCGACGGTCCGCAGGTCCTCGGTCAGGTCGCCGTCCGTGAGGCCGACCGCGTCGAGGTGCTCGCGGCGCCGCTCCGGGCTCAGGCCGGCGAGCGCGAACCGGATCGCGGCGAGGGCCACGGCGACATCGTCCAGCTGGCCCAGGACCGGGATCAGGCCCGGGACGAGGTCGATCGGCGAGGCGAGGTAGCCCGCGGCCGCCGCGACCGCCGCCTTGCGCGCCCGGCTGAGCAGCGGCTCCTTCGCCAGTCGCCACGACAGGCGGAGGTACGCCGGCAGGCGGCGGATCATCGCGACGACGCGATCTCGCGGGAAGGGGTCCTCGGCCATGGTGGGATCGTAGCCCCGGTCCCTCGGCAGCGCCCGGGGCGAGACGACCGGACCGCCACGTAAGTCCGGGATAAGTGGCGCGCCGTAGAGTCCGTCACGGACGCCTGCTCCGCCGGAAGTGCCCCCATCGGAGCGGGCGTTCCGCCCCATTGCCCGCCGCCGGGCCCGCCGGGGAGTCGTCCTGTCCGTGGAACCTTCCGGCGCGCCCTGGCGCGTGCTCGAACCTGTCGATTCCGCCGCGTCCGACGCGACGGAGCCGCGACCCGGGCAGCCGGCCGTCCCGTGGCCGGCCATCGC
>CAYJOH010000275.1:0-4143 GCA_964371685.1 uncultured Anaerolineaceae bacterium | reverse complement strand
GCGGTTCGGCTGAGCTGGGCCACCGGGCCTGACGCAGCGGATTCCCGGCCGGACGTCCGGACCTGACCGGACTCCGCGTCGTCCGGCCTCCCCGGGTCAGCGACCCTGGCGGTTGCCGGCGACCACCGCCGCGCTCAGGGCCACCGTCATCGCGGCCGCCACGAACACGCCCGCGGTCCCGGTCACGGCGGCCATCGACCCGGCGACCAGCGGGATGACCAGCTGGCCGACGCGGTTCCCCAGCAGGCGCAGCGACATCGCCGTCCCGCGCGTCCCGGCGACCGCGCGTGCCGCCACCCAGGCGAGGGTCATGGGCTGGCACACCCCGAGCGTCACGCCGGCGACGATCATCACCGCGAACATCAGCGGCACGGGCAGGAACGCGAGGGCAACCACCGACATCGCCGCCACCACCAGGCTCCCGATCATCAGCCGGTCCCGGCCGAGCCACTCGATCAGACGCCCCAGCAACAGCCGGGACGCCATCGACGCGCCGGCGCGGACCGCGAGCAGCGCCCCCACCGTGGCGACGCCGAGGCCGCGCTCCTCGCCGAGCGCCGGCAGGTAGACGACCATCACGTCCATCGTGGCGAGCACGGTCATGCTGGCCGCCATCGCGGGGAGCATGCCGGGCGTCCGCAGGATGGACAGGACCCGCTGCGGCTCGGCGGTCGGCGGCGGATGCGGGACGGCCGGGCCCGGGTCGTGCCGCCACAGCCAGCCGATCAGCGGCACGGACGCCAGTGCCAGCACCGCCCCGAACACGAGGGCCTGGCTCGTGCCCTCGGGCGTCCCGGATGCCGCGATCAGCCCGGCCGCGGCGGGCCCGATGAGCTGGCCCAGCGAGGCGACGAAGGCCAGCAGGCCGAACCGGCTGTCGTAGCTGGCCGCCAGGCTGCGGCTGCCGATGAGGGTCTGGTTGGCGACCACGAACACGAGCTGGCTGAGGCCGAGCACCGAGATCAGCGCGAGCAGGGCGGCCGCCGACCCGGCCAGCGCCAGGGCCGAACAGACGGCCGCCAGCACGATCCCGGCGCCCAGCAGGAACGGGAGCTCGCCCCGGCGGTCGATCCAGCGGCCGATCGAGAGGGCGAACACGACCGGCGCGATCGCAAACGCGGCGGCGACGAGGCCGAGCGAGCTCGGTTCCATCCCGATCTGCAGCGCTCGATACGAGGCCATCGGACGGGCGACCGCGGTCGCCGCCTGGAGCAGCGTCCCGACCGTCAGCAGCATCACGAACCACCGGCGGTCGTCGCTCACCTGTGGCGTCTCAGCCGGCCGCGAGCTCATGGCCGGCGATCTCGCCGACCAGGATCGCCGCCAGGTTCGTGTTGGCGTGGGGGACGGTCGGCAGCACCGACGCATCGGCCACCCACAGCCCCTCGACGCCGTGCACGCGGAGCCGGGGATCGACCACGGCGCCGGGATCGCCGGCCGGGCCGATCCGGCACGTCCCCACCCCGTGGTAGTAGCTGATGTAGCTCTCGCGGATGTGCGCGACCGGGTCGGCATCCGGCGCCGGCGTCTGCAACGGCCCATAGAAGGCGGCCAGGGCGGGGTGGGCCGTGAGGCGTCGCACGAGCTCGAAGCCGCCGAGCATCGCCGCCACGTCGTCGGGGTGCTCCAGCAGGGCCGGCTCGACGACGGGCAGGTCGGCCACGTCGGCCGACGCGAGGCGGACGCGGCCCGCCGACCGCTGCTCGAGCAGGTGGATCGACACCGGGAGCAGCGGCGTCATCCCCGCCATCCGGATGGAGGGGCGCATGAACACGTGCAGGTCGGGCGCCTCGGCCGCGAGAGAGCTCCGGGCGATGAGGCGGACCTTGGGGATGACGTAGTCCTCGCGCAGGTCCGTGGTGCCCTCGAACGTGAGGTACACGACGGCGTGGTCCTGGTAGCCGCGCCCGACGCCGTCGAGCGGCACGACGGGCGCGATGCCGTGGGCCGCCAGCTCCTCGGGCGGACCGACGCCCGACAGCTGCAGCAGCTGGGGCGAGTGGAAGACCCCCGCCGCGAGCGCGACCCGTGGCGCACGCACGACCCGCGCGGCGCCGTCGTCGCCCACGAGCTCGACGCCCTCGACCCGGCCGCGCACAATCCGCACCCGGGTCACGGTCGTGTCGGCCAGGATCGTGAGGTTGGGGCGGCCCCGGGCGGGGTCGAGGTAGGCGACAGCCGTCGACTGGCGTCGGCCGTCCTTGACGTTGTACGGCGACGCGCACACGCCGAAGGGCTCCGCCACGTTGAGGTCGTCGCACCGCGGCAGCCCGAGGTCCGCCGCGGCCCGCAGCAGCGCCTCGACCGGCGGGTCGGCGGGGTCGTCGAGGTGGTACGCGCGGTGCAGCCGGAGCGGGCCGTCGGCGCCGTGCAGCGGGCTGTCCCCGAAGTCCGGATCGGCCTCGATGGCGCGCATCAGGGGCAGCAGGTCCGCGTAGGACCAGGAGGGTCCCCCGTAGCGCGACCAGGCGCCGAAGTCGCGGGCCATCGGCCGGACCGCGGCCAGGTTGTTGACCGACGAGCCGCCGCCCATGATCCGACCGGACAGCAGCGGGAACGACGAGCCGTCCGGCCGCTCGACGTCGTACATCCGCACGTAGGGGGACTCGAGGATCAGCTCCGACTGGCGCCGGGGGTCGGCCACGATGTCGGGGACCGGCTGCGGGTCCGGGCCCTGCTCGACCAGGAGCACGCGTCGTCCCGGATCCTCGCTCGCCCGGGCCGCGATCACGCAGCCGGCCGTTCCCCCGCCGATCACGATCAGGTCGAAGGTCGCGGCGCCGGCCGTCACCGGGCAGGTTCCTCGAGGCGGGAGCGAAGGCAGCGCGTCACCTGGCCGATCATCGCGCCGGCCGTGGCCCGCAGGACCATCTCGCCGACGATCGCGAGCCGGCCCCGGGTGGTGACGGTCGCGGCGTAGCGCAGCGTGGTCGTCGTGGGGACGGGCGCGGTCAGGTTCGCCTCCACGTGGGCGGTCACCCGGCTGTGGGTCACCGAATCGGTCCCGTCGATCTCGACGACGAGGTGGTCCGGGAACTCGGTGCGTGCCAGGACCGAGCGGAAGGCGAAGTCTCCGTCGAGTGGGCCGATCGAGGCGCGGATGCCGCCCTCGAACGTGCGATCGTCGACCTGCCGGACGTCGCTCACGCCGGGGACGCAGCCGGCGAGCGCGGACGGGTCGACCAGGAGCTCCCACACGGCCGTGGCCGGCGCGGCGATGTCGATCGAGCCCTCGAGCTTCATCCGGCGGGCGGCTCCTCGGTCAATTCTGTATGCAAACCACATCATAGTGGATACAAATAACCGAGGAGCATCCGGCTGCGCGAGCACCGGCCCGCGCAGCGCCCGCGGCGTCAGCCCGCCGCGGTGGCGTCGGGCAGCAGCGCGTCCACCCCGTCGAGCCGCCGGATCCCGGGCACGGTACGGGCCAGGAAGTCCAGCACGATGGCGGTCTGGCGGACGCGCTCGTCCACGTCGTACGAGGCGTGGCCGGTCGCGTACGTGTAGACCTGTGGCTCGACCCCGCGCGCCCGCAGCCGCCCAACGTAGTTCCACACCTGGCGGATCGGGCAGCGCGTGTCGTTCTCGCCGGCCAGGATCAGCAGCGGGGCGCCGACCGCGTCCACGTACGTGATCGGGTTGCGCTCGCGGAAGAAGTCCGGCAGCTCGTCCGGTGATCCCTTGAACAGGGCGCGGTCCAGCGCCTGGAGGATCGGCGACTCGTCCTGGTACGCGGCCACGTAGTCCGCGACCGGCACCCCGCCGATTCCTGCGGCCCACCGCTCCGGGTGCCGGCCGAGGCCCAGCAGCGTGACGTACCCGCCCCACGACCAGCCGGCCAGGACCGCGCGCGTGGGATCGCCCAGGCCGCGCGCGACCACATCGTCCAGGCCCGCCAGCACGTCCTCGAGCTCAAGGAAGCCGACGTTCCCCGTCAGCTCGTCGCGCCACGCCTGCCCGAACCCTTCCGAGCCGCGGTAGTTGACCATCGCGACCAGGAAGCCCGCGTCCACGTGGGCCTGGACGTCGGGCGCCCAGCGGTCCATGTCCGTGGAGTGCGGCCCGCCGTGGACGCGCATCATGACCGGCCACGGACCCTCGCCGTCGGGGCGCACGAGGAACCCGTGCACCCGCTGGCCGTTG
>CAYJOH010000274.1:0-4146 GCA_964371685.1 uncultured Anaerolineaceae bacterium | reverse complement strand
GGTGGCCAACGTGCATTCCTCCTCTGACGGCCGCGGGCCGGCCGTCGGTGGCCTGATGTGGATCGAGACGGCCGGGGCGGGAGGCTCCGGACGGCCCGTGGTACCTCCGTTCGAGCGCATCGCCAGGGTCGCGATCCGGGCCGTGTGAGCCGTGGCGGCGGTCCTCGCAGGGGCCGGCCGGCCGGGCCGCAGGGGCCGCGTCCCGCTGGTTTAGCACTCTCGCTGTGAGAGTGCCAACAAACTACCCGAGTGGATGGCGCCCTGTCAACCGTGGGGCGCGATTCGGGTCGCCTGCGCGAAGGTCGCGTCGTAGGCGGCAACAAGGGCTGCGCCCAGCGAGTCCTCCCCCACCCCGCAGCGCTCCGCGAGCCAGCGGGCGGTGATCGCCACGAAGGCGGCCTCGTTGCGCGAGCGGGGCGCGCCCGGCGGTGACAGGAACGGCGCGTCGGTCTCGACCAACAGGCGGTCCGCGGGCACGAGCGGTGCCACCTCGGCGCTGGCCTCCTCGCCGCGGCGGAACACGAGGCCGCCGAAGCTGACCGCCAGCCCCATCGCGATCATCTCCCGGGCGTAGTCCACCGGCCCCGAGAAGCTGTGGACCACCGCCGGCGGGCGGCCGCCGAAGGCGTCGCGGGCCGCGGGGCCGTCGAACCCGGCCGCCCGGAGCTCGGCGACCAGCGCGTCCTGGGCGTCGCGCTCGCCCCGGCGCGAGCGGCAGTGGAGGATCGCCGGCTTGCCGGTCGCGAGCGCCAGCGCGAGGTTGCGGCGCAGGTTCTCTAGCTGGGCCGGCCAGGGCGAGAACATCCGGTCCGAATCCAGCCCGGTCTCCCCGATCGCCACGACGCGCTCGTCCCGGGCCCACGCCTCGACCGCCGCCCAGCCCGCGGCATCGGCCTTCGCCGCGTCGTGGGGGTGGATGCCGACCGCGGCGTCCAGCCACGGCCGATCTGCCACCACCTCCAGCGCGCGCTCCGACGAGCGCACGTTCCAGCCCGGCACGAGGATCCGCTCCACCCCGGCGGCCCGGGCACGCTCGAGCACGGCGTCGAGGTCGTCGTGCAGCCGGTCAGCGTTGAGGTGAGCGTGCGAATCGGCGAGGCGCATCACCCGATGGTACGGCGATGCGCCCCGGCCCCGCGGCCCAGGTGGCCGCGGGTGCTGCCCTGTCCGTGCTCAGCCGGCGCCCTCGCCCGTGCTCTGCCACAGGCCGACCTCGCTGCCCTCCGTGTCGCGGACCACGGCGAAGCGGCCCATCCCGCCGCCGATGTCCGACGGCTGCTCGAGCACCGCTCCGCCGTTCGCCTCGGCGGCGGCACACGCCTCCTCGAGCGAGTCGACCGTGATGTACAGCCGGATCACCTGTCCCGTGGACTGGCCGCGGCGTCCGATGGCACCGCCGCTGCGCTCGCCATTGCGGAACAGGTGATAGTCGGGGAACTCCGTCATCTCGCCGAACTCCCAGCCGGCGACCGCGCCGTAGAAGCGCTTCGCCCGCTCGGGGTCGTCGGCCGGGAACTCGACGTGCGTGATCTCGCCCTTGGCCATGCCGCTGTCCTCCTCGGTTGGGTGTTGTCTACCCTACCGACGATCAGGCCTCCGCGGTTTCGACAGCCTCGCTCTCGACGCGCGGGAACAGGGGCGTGGGCGTCGGGGTCACGCGCCCCGGCTCGTCCCGCAGGGCGCCCCAGGCCAGCTGCTCGAGGACCGCCGGGCCGCCGTTGCCGTCCGCGCCGTAGCGGTAGCCGAACCCGAGCTGCTCGAGGACCCGGGGCGCGACCGAGGGCATGGTCGGCGCCACGGCCAGCCCCACCAGCCGGCACGCCTCGACGAGGTCGCCCAGGACGTCGCGCAGCCTCGTCGCCGCCTCGACGTCGCCCGTCTTCGCCGCCTTGTTGAGCGTCCATGGCTGCTCGGCATCGACGGTCTTGTTCGCCCCGCCCACGAACTCCCACAGCTCCGCCAGCGCATCGTGGAGCAGGCAGCGCTCGAGGCGGTCTGCGTACAGCCGGAGCGTGTCCGCCCAGCCCTCGCCCAGCGGCGACTCCGCGGCGGGCCGCGGCCGGGGCCGTTCCCCGTCCAGGTACCGGTTGACCATCGACACCGTGCGGTTCACGAGGTTGCCGAAGTCGTTGGCGAGGTCCGCGTTGTACCGCCGCACGAACGAGTCCCACGACACGTCCGTGTCCCGGTCGAAGGGGACCTCGCGCAGGGTCACGTACCGCGCTCCGTCCGCGCCGAAGGCATTGACGACCGCGTGGGGGTCCAGGAAGTTGCCGCGGCTCTTGCTCATCCGCTCGCCCTGGACGAGCAGCCAGCCATGGACCCAGACGTGGTTCGGGGCATCGATGCCGGCAGACCACAGCATCGCGGGCCAGTAGATCGTGTGGAACCGGGCGATGTCCTTGCCGATGACGTGCAGGTCGGCGGGCCACCAGTGCCGGAACGCGTCGAGATCGTCCGGAAAGCCCGCGCCCGTGATGTAGTTGATCAGCGCGTCGAACCAGACATAGATCGTGCCCGCCTCCGGGTCCCAGGACCCGTCCTCGCGCTGCGCGGTCTCGCCGTTCTCGGCGATCGGGAACGGGATGCCCCAGGCGGCGCCGGCCCGGCTGATCGAGAAGTCCTCGAGGCCCTGGCGGATGAACCCCAGCATCTCGTTGCGCCGGTAGTCGGGCTGGACGAAGTCCGGGTTCGCCTCGTACCAGGCGAGCAGCCGCTCCCCGTAGGCGGACAGCCGGAAGAACCAGTTGCGCTCGGTCAGCCACTGCAGCTCGACGCTGGGGTGGTTGGGGCACTGCATGCCCCGCGCCGTCTCGAGCAGGTCCGACGGCGCCTTGAACCCCTCGGCCGGGCAGTACCAGCCCTCGTACGTGCCGAGGTAGATGTCGCCGTTGTCGTAGGCGCGGCGGACCATCTCCTGCGCCGACCGGTGGTGGTCTGGGTCCGTGGTCCGGATGAACCGGTCCGGGCTGATCAGGAGCGCATCCTCGGCCGACTTGTACAGCGCGACCTTCTCGTCCACGAACTCGCGTGGCGTGCGGCCCTGGGCCTGGGCGGCCTGGGCGATGTTCACGGAGTGCTCGTCGGTGCCGGTCAGGAACCGGGTGTCGTCGCCCAGCATCCGGTGCCAGCGGGCGATGACGTCCGCGCCGATGACCTCGTACACGGTGTGGAGGCCGGGGGCGTTGTTCGCGTAGGCGATGGCGGTCGTGAGGTAGAACCGGCGGCGATCGGACATGGCCCGGCCGATGGTAGCAGCGCGCCGTGCGCCGGACGGCGGTCAGCCGGCCATCCGGGCGCCCAGCAGGACCTGTTCCAGGGTGCGCCCCTCGGCCTCGCTGCCCTTGAGCCGGAGGCCCACGATGCCCGCCTCGTCCGCGGCGAACGGCCCGGCGACCCGCACCACGCGCCCGCGGGCCAGGAGCAGGTACAGGAGCCCGATCAGCGGGCTGAGCAGGATCGTGAGCGCGCAGCCGAGGCTCCAGTCCCGTCCCACGTCCACGCCGCCCAGCGCCCGGGCCGGGAAGGTCGCGACGTGCACGACCCGGTAGCGCTCGACCCACAGCGCGCCGACGACCAGGGCGAGCACCCAGGCCAGCAGCAGGGCGAGGAAGCCCGCGACGGTGACGCCGGCGGGCCGGCCGCCGTCAGGGATCGTGACCGCGTAGCCGACGAACGGCACCAGCCAGGCCAGCATCGACAGGAGGACGAACACGCGGTACTGCAGGCGTGCCTTGGGGTCGACCAGCTCCACGCGCGTCGTCACCCAGCCGCCCCCGACCCGGAACCAGGCCCGCCCCCGGGCGCGGCCGTCCGCCGTGCGGATCGACAGCTCGACCGGGGCGGCGGCACCCGGCGTCGCCGCGAACGGGGTGGCCGCGAACGGGGCCGGGCCGGAGGCGGGGACGGTCCACGAATACGAGTTGTTGCTTACGTTTGAGGCAATGGCCGTCCATTGGCTGCCGCCGTCCGTGGACAGCGAGATGTTCACGGTCGTGACCTCGTTGTCCGTCCAGGTGATGGCATGGCTGCTGGCGACATTCCAGGTTTCGCCGCCATTGGGAGACGTGACGGTGATACTGGCGGATGGGTTGTTGTTGTCTTCGTCTTTCTTACACGTAACGACCAAAGCAAGCAGTGCCAGAG
>CAYJOH010000273.1:0-4158 GCA_964371685.1 uncultured Anaerolineaceae bacterium | reverse complement strand
AGCCCGATCGGCGCCCCGTGGACGACGACCTCGAACACGCCGCCCACCGTGTCGCCGTTGGCGCGCGCCTCGTCGATGCGAGCGATCATGGCGGCCTCGGCGTCCGCGTCCGGGCAGCGGAGCGGGGACGCGTCGGCCTCGTCGCGGGAGCGGGTGCAGCGGGCCGGGTCAACGGCTACGCCGCCCACCTCGGCCGTGAACGACCAGACCTCGATCCCGAGCGCGCGCAGGAAGGCGCGCGCGACGCCGCCGGCCGCGACCCGGGCGGTCGTCTCGCGGGCGGACGAGCGCTCCAGCACGTTGCGGACGTCGGTGAACCCGTGCTTGAGCGCCCCGGCGAGGTCCGCGTGGCCGGGACGGACGCGGGTGATCGGCTGGGCGCGCTTGTTGCCCTCGTCCGCCAGCGCGGCGAGGGCCGCGGCGTCCTCCTCGGACAGCGGCCCCACCTGCATGACCCGGGTCCAGTTCTCCCAGTCTCGGTTGGCGACCTCGAGCAGGATCGGCGACCCGAGCGTCAGCCCGTGGCGCACCCCGGCCAGGATCCGGGCCCGGTCCTGCTCGATCGCCTGCCGCGCGCCGCGCCCGTACCCGCGCTGACGGCGAGCGAGGTCCACCGCCAGGTCGTCCTCCGTGAGCGGCAGGCCCGCGGGCACGGCCTCGACGATCGCCCCGAGCATCGGCCCGTGGCTCTCGCCGGCCGTGACGAACCGGAAGCGGTCCATGTGCTCGCGTGCGACCCGGCGATCAGCTCGCGGCGGACTCGGGCGCAGGCCCGGTGTCCGCGTCGCCCGTGGCTTCGGCGGGCTCGCCCTCGGCCGAGCGAAGGCCCTTGGCGCGTGCGTTCGCGAGCGCCTCGCCCATCAGCTCCACCGGCGCCGGCTGGCCGGTCCACAGCGTGAACGCGGCCGCACCCTGGTGGAGCAGCATGTGCTGGCCATCGGACACGGTGCAGCCCGCCGCCTCCGCGTCGCGCAGGAGGCGGGTCCGCGCGTAGATCAGGTCGAGGACGAGCAGCTCGCTCGGCAGGATCTCGGCGGGCACCGGCGTTTCCTCGGCGATGAGCCCGACCGACGTCGCGTTGACGAGGACCTTCGTCTTCGCGAGCTCCGCCTCGATGATCGACTCGTGCCACGGCATCGCGCGCAGCTCCATGTGCGCCGCGCTGCGGCCGAAGTGCTTGACCATGCCCTCGGCGCGGTGCAGGTGCCGGTTGAACACCACGATCCGCTGGAAGCCCTCGCGGATCAGCCCGTAGACGACGGCCCGGGCCCCGCCGCCGGCGCCCAGGACCACGGCATGGCGAGGCATCTTCTGGCGGCCGACCAGCTTGTCCAGGCCCATCTTGAAGCCCGTCACGTCCGTGTTGTGCCCGACGAGCTTCTTGCCCTCCTTGGTGATCGTGTTGGCCGCGCCGGTGACGTGGGCCTCTTCGGTCAGGCGGTCCACCATCGCGATTACCCGCTCCTTGTGCGGGATCGTGACGTTGGCGCCCAGGAACTCGTCGGTGCGGAGCTCCGCGATGGCCGCAGCGAGCTCGACCGGGGCGCGGTCCCACAGCTCGTAGCGGGCGTCGATGCCGAGCTGGTCGAAGGCGGCCTGCTGCATCGCCCCGGACAGCGAGTGGGCCACCGGGTGGCCGATGAGGACGATCCGCTTCGTCATGCCCGCACCCCTTGGAGTTCCGCGAAGAAGCCGGGGTACGAGATTGCCGCCGACCCGGGCCGGCGTACGGTTGTCTCGCCCTCGGCGATGAGGCCGGCGATCGCGAACGTCATCGCGAGCCGGTGATCGTCGTGCGTCTCGGTGACGGCCCCGGCAAGACGCCGACCGCCATCGATCTCGATGTCATCGCCCGTGACGCGAACCCGCGCCCCGAGCGCCGTGAGGCCCTCCGCGATCCCCGCGACGCGGTCGGACTCCTTGTGCCGGAGCTCGCCCGCGCCCCGGAACCGGGACGTGCCCGACGCGGCCGCCGCGGCGAGGGCAAGGATCGGGATCTCGTCGATCGCCGCCGCCACCTCGGCGGGCGACAGGTCGACGGATCGGAGCCCGCTGGACCGGACGACCAGGTCGGCGAGGGGCTCGCCGTCCGGTCCTCCCGGGCCCGGGACGTCGTGCTCCTCGATGTCGGCGCCCATGCGCCTCAGGATGTCGATGATGGCACGCCGAGTCGGGTTCGTGCTCACGGCGTCGAGCCGCAGCTCGGCATCCGGGTGGATCGCGGCGGCCACCAGCCAGAACGCGGCGGCCGACGGGTCCGACGGGACGGCCTGATCGACGGCCCGCGGGACGGCAGGCCCGGCCAGGTGCACCAGATGGCGCCCGTCGCCTTCCGTCGCCTCGCGCACGGCGACGCCCCGCGCCCGGAGCATCCGCTCGGTGTGATCACGCGTTGCGACCGCCTCGGTCACGCTCGTCTCGCCGTCCGCGGCGAGCGCGGCCAGCAGGATCGCGGACTTGACCTGGGCGCTGGGCATGGGCGTCGCATGCGCGATGGGAGACAGGCGGGCACGGCCGGTGACGGTCAGCGGCAGGAATGCGGCGCCGGAGGGGCCCGCGAACGATGCCCCCATGGCGGTCAGCGGTTCGGTGACGCGCCCCATCGGCCGGCGCCGGAGCGAGGCGTCGCCGTCCAGCGTCGCCGTCAGCGGGCGCCCGGCCAGCAGCCCGGCAACGAGCCGGGTCGTCGTCCCGGAGTTGCCACAGTCGAGCACGGCGGCCGGCGTGCGCAGGGCGTCACCCCCGGGCGACGTGACGTGGTAGTCCAGGCGACCGTTCTGCGCCGAGCTGCGCCTGACCGTCGCGCCCAGGGCCGCGACCACGCCAGCCGTGGAGCGGACGTCTTCCCCGTCACCGGCCGCCTTGATCCGGCTCTCGCCCTCGGCGAGCAGCGCGAGCAGCAGCGCCCGGTGGGAGATCGACTTGTCGCCGGGCAGCGCCGGCCGGCCGCGCAGCCGCGTCGCCTGCCGCACGACGATGGCGTCGCCGGTCGCCGGTCCTGCGCTCATCGCGCGCCGCCGCCCGTGCCCCCGGCGGCCGCGCCCGCGCCGCGCACCAGGTCGCCGTGGAGGTCTCGCACATGGCCGTGGACCGCGGTGACCGCGTCCATCATCGAGGCGAAGGCCGGGAAGTCCAGCTGCTGCTCGGCGTCGGACAGCGCCTCGTCCGGGCGCGGGTGGACCTCGACCATGATCCCGTCCGCGCCGACGGCCACGCCGCCCAATGCCAGGGGCCTGACCAGCCACCGCTTGCCCGTGGCGTGGGACGGGTCGACCACGACCGGCAGGTGGGTCAGGTGGTGGACGACCGGGACAGCCGTCAGGTCCAGCGTATTGCGGGCGTACGTCTCGAAGGTCCGGATGCCGCGCTCGCACAGGATGATGTTCGGGTTGCCGGCCGACGCGACGTACTCGGCCGCCATCAGCCACTCCTCGATCGTTGCCCCGAACCCGCGCTTGAGCATCACCGGGCGTCCCGCGCGCCCGCACGCGAGGAGCAGCGAGAAGTTCTGCATGTTCCGGGTGCCGATCTGGAGGATGTCGGCGTACTCGGCCACGATGTCGACCTGGTTGGGCTCCATGACCTCGGTGATCACCGGCAGCCCGGTGCGCTCGCGCGCCTCGGCGAGGTAGCGCAGGCCCTCCACCCCCAGGCCCTGGAAGCTGTACGGGCTGGTGCGCGGCTTGAACGCCCCACCGCGGATGATCGTCGCTCCATGGGCGGCCACGAAGTCCACCGTCTCCATCAACTGCTCGCGGCTCTCGATCGAGCACGGCCCAGCCATCACCGCAAGCGACCCGTCGCCGATCACCGCATCGAGCACGCGGATGATCGTGTCCGCGGGATGGAACTCGCGCGAGACGAGCTTGTAGGGCTTCGAGATCGGGGTCACCGTCTCGACACCCGGCGTCTCCTCGAGCCGCGCCTTGAGCTGCGGCCGCCGACCGCCGATCTCGCCGACCACGGCGATGACGACCCGGTCCGCGCCGGCGTTCTCGAACGGCGTCAGGCCCTCCGCCAGGATCAGGCCCTTCACGCCGTTGACCTCGGCCTCGGAGGCTCCGGTCCGCATCACCACGAACATCTCGTCTCGGTCCTTTGTGGGGCTCGTCGCGGGGGAACAAAAAAGAGCAGAGGTCCGGAACCTCTGCTCACCCG
>CAYJOH010000272.1:0-4174 GCA_964371685.1 uncultured Anaerolineaceae bacterium | reverse complement strand
GGTTGACGCCGCCGAAGTACGGGTTGCGCTCGTTGTGGATCTCGGTCACCCGGATCCGCCCGCCGGCCAGCAGCCGCGGGATCCAGCCCGACCCGGCGCCGTACAGCGGCTCCACGAGGAGCGAGATGTCCGCGTCCCGGAGCGCGTCGAGGTCGAGCGTCCGGCGGACGAACCGCTCGTAGCCATCGAACGGGTCGAACCACTCCACGAGGCCGGCCGCTTCCGCGTCCTCGAGCGGACGCCGCTCGATCGCCTTGCCGGCGTTGTCCACGATCCCGGCCTCGATGATCGGCAGCATGTCCGCCCCGGCGGCCGCGCCCGTGGGCGACTTGACCTTGAACCCGTTGTCCGTCCACGGGTTGTGCGAGGCGGTGATCACGATCCCGGCCGCGGATCCCCGCTGGACCACCTCGAACGAGCACATCTGCGTGGGCACGGCGGTGCGGCTGATCGCGACCGGGATGTCGTGGGCGAGGAGGACCTCGGCGGCCGCCCGCGCGAAGTGCTCCGATGCGAACCGGCGGTCGTACGCGACGACCACGCCCTTCGCCTGCTGGCCGCGATCCGCCACGCAGCGCGCCACCCCGTCGGCGCAGCGGCGGACGTTCTCGAACGTGAACTCGTCGGCGACCCGGGCTCGCCAGCCGTCCGTCCCGAACACGATCCGGGTGGGGGCGGGCGCCTCCGCCACGTTGGTCATCCTCGAGTCTCCGCTGCAGCACACCGGTCCAGGAGCGCCTGCACGATCGCCCGCGAGTCGCGCGCCGCGCGCAGGAGCGCGACCGGCCGGTCGGGAATGATCGTACCGCCGCCCGCCTCGCGCACGGCGAGCCCGGCCGATCCGCGTTCGACGACCAGGTCGCCGTCGGCGGTCGCCGCGGGCTCCCCCGCCTCGATGACGCCGCCCTCGGTCCCCGGCGCGCCGAGGACGTCGAGCAGCACCGGCCACGTCCCGACGTCCGTCCAGCCCACGTCCATCGCCGCCATCACCACCGATCCAGCGGCGGCGGCGGGCTCCATGACCGCGTAGTCGATCGAGCGGGCGGGCAGGGCCGCATACGCCGACGCGAGGTCCCCCGCCGCGAGCCCCGATGCCACGCCCCCCGCGATTTCTGGGGCGTAGGCCTCGAGCGCCGCCCGGATCGCGTGGCGGCGCCACAGGAACATGCCGGCGTTCCAGGCCGTGCCGGGCGACTCGCGGAGCCGGGTCGCCTCCTCGAGCGCGGGCTTCTCGCGGAACGCGGCCAGCGGGTAGGCGTCGAGCCCGTGGATCCTCGCGCCGGCCTCGAACCGCGGCACCAAGTACCCGTATTGCGTGGCCGGGTACGTGGGCTGGACGCCCAGCGTTACCAGCGGCTCGCCGATGCCGAACGGGCCGCCGGCAAGTCCGTCCGCGGCGGCGCGGAGCACGCCCCGGAACACGCCCTCGCGCTCGGGATCGATCCGGTGGTCAGCGGGCAGCACGACCATCACGTCGTCCTCGTCCCGCTCGATCGCGAGCGCCGCCAGGGCGATCGCCGCGGCGGTGTTGCGGCCCTCCGGCTCGACCACGACCGTGGCGCCCGGGACCTGGGCCTCGACCAGCGCCGCGTACGGCGCGGCGGCCACGACGAACACGTCGACCGGCCCCAGCTCCGGACCCGCCAGCCGCCGGACGGTGCGCTGGAGCAGGGTCTCGCCGGTGGGCAGCAGGGGCAGGAACGGCTTGGGGCGCGCGGCGGTGCTCACGGGGCGCAGCCGCGTCCCGCCGCCGCCGGCCATGATCACGACGTACATCGGGCCATTCTAGGAAGCGCGGGCCGCCGGCGGAGCGCCGCGAATGCGATGCCGTCCCTCACCGGCCGCGCGAATCTCGCTGCCGCGGCCGCTCGATCGTGCGAACTTCGCACCACTCCGCGGAATGCGCGTTGACGCCTGCCGCGGCGCTTCGTACCATCCGCGGACCGGTCGCGAGGGGGAGCGCACCGACGATCGCCACGAGTCGAGGGACGCGCGATTTGAGCCTGTCGGCGACGCCCGATCCGCCCCCGCCTGGACGGCCCGTCACCCCGTCGGGGAGGGGCGGGGAGACGCCGGACGTCGACATCGTGGACGTCACCAAGCGGTTCGGCGACGTCACCGCCGTCGATGCCATGCGCCTGTCGGTGGCCCGCGGCGCGTTCTACTCGTTCCTCGGCCCCTCGGGCTGCGGCAAGACCACCACGCTGCGCATGATCGCGGGCTTCGAGCAGCCCACCGCGGGCGAGATCTACCTCGCGGGCGAGCCGGTGGCCGGCGTGCCGCCCTACCACCGCAACGTCAACACGGTGTTCCAGAACTACGCCCTGTTCCCGCACATGAACGTGGCCCAGAACGTCGGCTACGGCCTGCGCCAGCGAGGGACGACCAAGGCGGACGAGACCCGACGGGTGGGCGAAGCGCTGGAGCTCGTCCGCCTGAGCGGGTACGAGCGCCGCCGCACCTGGGAGCTCTCCGGCGGGCAGCATCAGCGCGTCGCGCTCGCCCGGTCGCTGATCAACCACCCCACCGTGCTTCTCCTCGACGAGCCGCTGGGCGCCCTCGACCTCAAGCTGCGCAAGGAGATGCAGCTGGAGCTCAAGGCGCTGCAGCAGGAGGTCGGGATCACGTTCGTGTACGTGACCCACGACCAGGAGGAGGCGCTGACGATGAGCGACACGATCGTCGTCATGCACCACGGCCGGATCCAGCAGCAGGGCGGCCCGTCGGACCTGTACGAGCGTCCGGTGAACCGATTCGTGGCCAACTTCATCGGCGTCTCCAACCCGATCGACGGCAAGCTCGTGGAGCACGACCCGTCGACCGGCCGCGGCGTCGTCCAGACGGACCGTGGCCTCCGGCTCACGGGTCTCGTCACGGACCCGGATGCCCGGCCCGCGCCCGGCACGGGCGTCATCGTGGCCGTGCGGCCCGAGCGCCTCCGGGTGGAGCCGGCCGGCCATGCCGCGCCGCCGGCGGACGGCGAGTCGCGCCTGGAGGGGCGGATCCACCAGGGCACGTACCTCGGCGACCAGACGGAGTACCGGGTCGCCACCGACGTCGCCGGCGAGATGGTCGTCCGGCGCCAGAACGCGGCCGGGGCCGCGGCGATCATGGGCGTCGGCCCGGGTGACCCGGTCGTCGTCCGCTGGGAGGACTCGGCGAACCTCATCCTCGTGGCCTGAGACTCGGGCCCATCGCGTTCCAACCTGGAGGAGGAGACATGGCGGAGCAGCTCGACGACATCCTGCGGCGCGCGGCCCACAACCGCGTCCCGCGGCGGAGCTTCCTGGCGGCGGCCGGCCTGCTCGGTGGCAGCGCGGCCCTGGCCGCCTGCTCGAGCGGGGGTGGCGGGGGGACCGCGGCACCCAGCGGCGGCAGCGAGTTCCCGCCGGCCGGGGACATCGAGAAGCAGCTGTTCATGTACAACTGGTCGGACTACGTCAATCCCGACAACATGGCGGCGTTCCAGGCCGAGTTCGGGGTCGAGAAGTTCCAGTACGACACGTTCGCCAACAACGAGGAGCTGCTGGCCAAGCTCCAGGCGGGCGCGACCGGCTACGACATCGCCTGCCCGACCGCCGAGTACGTGCCGGCGATGGTCGAGGGTGGCTACATCCAGAAGCTCAACTGGGACCGGATCCCCAACCAGAAGTACATCAACGCGGCGTTCAAGCAGCAGGGCTGGGACCCCAACGACGAGTGGCAGCTGCCGAAGGACTTCGGCACCACGGGCATCCTCTACCGGAGCAAGCTGGTCACCGAGCCGGTGACCTCGTGGCAGGAGTTCCTCGACCTCGCCAAGGGCAAGTACTCGGGCAAGGTCGTGCTCGTCGACTCGATGGGCGACGTGTTCGTCATGCCGCTCAAGATGCTCGGCAAGTCGCTCAACTCGGTCGAGAAGGCGGACCTCGACGAGGCCAAGAAGATCCTGCTCGACCTCGCGCCCCACGTGCTGGCCCTCGACTCGGACACCTACCAGGACAAGCTGGCCAGCGAGGAGGCCGTCCTGTGCCTCGGCTGGACCGGACCGATCCTCGAGCTGCGCGCCAACCCGGACACGGCCGACATCAAGTACGTCGTGCCCAGCGAGGGCTCGCTGTACTGGCTGGACACCTGGGTCCTGGTCGCGGACGCGCCGAACCCCAACGCGGCGTACGCGTGGCTCAACTACGTC
>CAYJOH010000271.1:845-4237 GCA_964371685.1 uncultured Anaerolineaceae bacterium | reverse complement strand
GGCCCGTTCGCGCTGGGGCTCGTGACGCCCGGCGACACGGAGCTGGTGTTCGCGGAGATCGGCGTCGTGGTCCTGCTGTTCTCGGTGGGGCTCGAGGTACGCACGGACGACCTGTTCGCGGTGGGCCGGCCGGCCGTCCTGACCGCGATGGTCGCGATGGCCTTGCCGATCGTGGCCGGCTTCGCCATCGCGCTGATGATCGGCGAGCCGGTCATCGCGTCGCTGTTCGTCGGCCTCGCGCTGGCCGCGACCAGCATCGGGATCACGAGCAAGGTCCTGCGCGACATGGGCGTGCTGGATCGCGGCTTCGCCCGCGTCATCATCGGCGCCGCACTGGTGGACGACATCCTCGCGCTGGTGCTGATCGGCCTCGTCGCGGGCATCGCGGAGGGGAGCGTGTCCGCCAGCACCCTGCTGGTCGGCGTGGCCGGGGTCGGGCTCGTGGTGCTGGGCTTCCTCGCGGCCCGCCGGGCCCGCGGGCTGCCCTCGGCCGTGTTCACGTGGCCGAAGTTCGCGGACACGCCGCTGCTGCCGGCGTTCCTGCTGATGCTCCTCGTCGCGCTGCTGGCGGCCGTGATCGGGCTGGCCGCGATCATCGGGGCGTTCGTCGCCGGGTTGATCATCGCGGAGACCGAGGCACGCGAGGAGGTGGAGCACGACATCCGACCGCTGTCCGCCATCTTCACGCCGTTCTTCTTCGCGGTCACGGGCGCGCAGCTGGACCTCTCGAAGCTGCTCGACCCGTCCGTCGCGGTGCTGGCCGTCCTCCTGGCTGTCATCGGCGTGCTCACCAAGGCGCTCGGCGGCGTGATCGGGGCCCGCTCGTTGGGTCGATGGGGATCGGTCGCCGTCGGGTTCGGCATGGTGCCTCGCGGCGAGGTCGGCATCGTCGTCGCGAACCTCGCGCTCGTGACCGGTGCGATCGACGAGGCGCTGTTCGCCGCGCTCCTGGTGGCCGTCGTGCTGACGACCGTGGTCGCGCCGTACCTGCTCGCCTGGGCCGTGCCCCGGGCGACGGCGGAGCCCGCCGCCGGAGCGGGGAGCGCCGCCTGACCAGCCGACGCCTGGCGACGCGAAGCCTGGCGACACGAAGCCTGGCGATCCCTGGCCTGCCGATCCCCCTGACCCTCAGCGCCGCCGGAACAGTCCCTTCCTGGGGGTCTTCGTGGTCGGCGGACTGACACGGCGACCCGCCGTGCGCAGGATCGCGTCGATCTCGGGCTGGTAGAAGCGGCCGATCGGCATCCGGTCCAGCCACTCGAGGTACTCGAGCTCCACCCTGGCAATCTCACCCAGCGACCAGCCGCTGTAGCGACCGAAGTTGAGCACGCTGCCGGATGGGTTCCCGGGCGGCGGGCCGGCCGCCGCCTCCCCGGGCGCGAACCGTGAGGTCACCGAGCCTGCCGCATCGCCGGCCCGCGACTCGTCCGAGGGATCACGCATCCCGGCCATCGGCCAGCGTGGGTCCGACGAATGCGGACCGCCCGAGGGCGTGGACCCGGCTCGGCGCTGGAACGGGCCAGACGGCCCTGGTCCCGAGCCGTACGGCCCCGTGCCGGCGGTGCGCGCGTGGGCGTCGGCGGCCGTCACCCTGGCGGCCTGCGAGGCGGCGCGCGCCCGTGCGCGGTCCACGGCCGCCCGTCGGACCGGGTCACGGAGCTGCTCCCAGGCCTGGTTGATCCGGACCATCCGCTCCTGGGCGTCCGGTGCCGGCGCCACGTCTGGGTGGTACTTGCGCGCCAGCCGGCGGTACGCGGCCTCGATGACCTCGTCCTCGGCCTCGGGGTCCACCTGGAGGACCTTGTAGGGATCCGGGGTGCTCACGATGCGGATTGTGCGTCAGCGGCGGGGCCCTTGGGACTCGTGCCGTCGGCGGGCGGGCCGGCCGCCCCGGCCGACTCGGCCGCCCCGGCCGATTCGGCCGCCGACCGCCATCGCGCGGAGAGGCGAGGCGAGACGTGCGCCAGCGCCTCCTCCACCGTCGCCGGGGGGTCGTCGACACGATGGAACGCGTACCGGAACAGGTCGCGCGAGGCCGCCGCGATCGGCAGCGACACGATGGCGCCCAGGATGCCGCCGATCGACGCCCCGATGACGAGGGCGAGGATCACCGCCGATGGATGGAGCTCCACGGCACCGCCCTGGATCTTCGGCACCAGGATGTTGTTCTCCAGCTGCTGGATGCCGAGGTACAGCAGCAGCGCTGCGACGAACCCGCCGAACCCGGCGGTCAGGCCGATGAGCACCGCCGGGATCGCGGCGATGATCGGGCCGATGAACGGCACCAGCTCCAGCAGGCCGGCGATGATCGCCAGCAGGACCGCGTACCGGCCGAACACCGGGTCCACCCAGGTCGAGAGCGCCATCAGGCCGATGTACGACAGCACCCCGACGGCCGCGCCGAGCACCAACTGGCCGCGCACCCAGTTGCCGAACACGCGGTTGGCGATCGCGAATGCCGCCAGGACGTCGTCGCGCCAGCTGGCCGGCAGCGAGGCCTCCAGCCGGGCCCCCAGCCGGGCGCGGTCCTTGAGCAGGAAGAACAGCCAGGCCGGGAGGATGGCGTAGGCCGTGACCGTGCTCAGGATCCCGACGATGGAGCTGACGAGGGGCGAGACGATCGAGCCGAGGTCGATGTCGCCGAGGCTGGTGCCCGCGTTGTGGATCAGGTTGTCGATCAGCTCGCGCACCTCGGGCGAGGGGGTCAGCTCCTGGTAGGAGTCCGCCAGCGAGGCCCGCACGGTCGCGACGATGTCCGGCAGGTCCTCGACGAACAGCCGCGCCTCCCGGATCAGCGGGGCGAGGGCGATCGTGCCCGCGATGGCCACCACGACGATCGCTGCCAGGAACACGAGCAGGACGGCGATGGCGCGATGCACGCCCAGCGCGGCGAGCCGGTCCACGGCCGGCGACAGCAGGTAGACGAGCAGGACGCCAAGCACGAATGGCTTCACCGCCCCTGCCGCGAGCACGATGACCACGCCCAGGGCGACGGCGGCTGCGATCGTCAGGGCCACCCGCGGTGTCGGGGCGCCCAGCCGCCGCGTGCGGCGTACCGCCGGACCGGTGTCGAGCGGGACGGCTGGCTCCATCCCGGGCAGACTAGCACGCGTGACCGGCCACCCAGACCCGCTTCCGAACGGGGAACCGCCCTCGTCCGGGGCCCCGGCGCCGCCCACGCCCGCGACCCGCGAGGTCGTGCAGCGATGGCGGCTGACGCTGGCCCGCGAGCCGGCCGGCGACCTCGGGCAACGCGGGCAGCTCGCGGCGTGGGAGGCGGCGCTTGCGGCGTCGGGCCTGCCGGTCGCGGGCCTGGACGCGCCCTCGCCGCGGCCGCGGGTGGGGGGGGCGGGGGCCCGCGCGGGGGGCCCGCGCGCGGCGGGGGGGGGGGG
>CAYJOH010000271.1:0-835 GCA_964371685.1 uncultured Anaerolineaceae bacterium | reverse complement strand
CCATCGCCGCGGCCGCGGTTCGCGCGCGCGGCGCCGCTCGCGGCGAGCCTCCCGGGCGAGGCGGAGCTGGTGGACCTGTGGCTGGTGGAGCGACTCCCGGTGTGGCAGGTGCGCGAGGCGCTCGACGGCTGCCTGCCCGCCGGGTACCGGCTGGTGGACCTGTTCGACGTTTGGCTGGGCGAGCCGGCGCTGCCGGGCCAGGTGGTGGCCTCCGTGTACCGTGCCGAGCTCGCGTCAGGCGCCGACGCGGCGAGCCTGCGAGGGGCCGCCGAGTCCATGCTCGCGGCCGGCGCCCTCCCGCGGAGCCGCCGCAAGGGCGAGTCCACCGTCGCCTACGACCTGCGGCCGTTCCTCGACGGGCTCGAGGTCGTGACCACGCCGGGGACGGCGACACACGCCTTGCGGATGACCCTGCGGCACGACCCCGAGAAGGGGATCGGCCGGCCGGAGGAGGTCGTCGGGGAGATCGGCGACCGGCTCGGCACGCCGCTGGCCATGACGGCGCTCGTGCGGGAGCGGCTGGTGCTCGGCGCGGGCCGTCCCGGAACGCCTGGCCGCTCGCCCGCTGCGGCCCAGGCGGCGGGCGCCGCCGGCAGGCGGGGCAGGAGGTAGCTCGCTGGTGCCGGCGCGATGGCGACCGCGGTGGCCGTGGTGGCAACCCCCTTTGACGTGATTCGCGCTTCCGCCCTACACTCACCCTTCGCGCCCGCGATCCTGCTGGGCGTCCCACCATGTCCAACGCCGCGGTCGCCCTGCGGTCGCCATCGCTCTTCCGAGGACCCATGTACGCAGTCATCGAGACCGGCGGAAAGCAGTACCGCGTCGAGGTCGGCAC
>CAYJOH010000270.1:0-4238 GCA_964371685.1 uncultured Anaerolineaceae bacterium | reverse complement strand
TCGTGGTGATCAGCAGCAGCTCGATGATCCGGGGCTTGGTCAGCGCGACGTACGCCCGCAGGGTGTCCTTGAGCTGGCGGTCCCCGGGGCGGTCCGCGTCGCCGCCGCTCGTGCCGTCGGGGCCCGTGCCACCCGGCGCCTGGTCGCCCGCGCCCTGCGCGCCGGCGGACACGATCCGTGCGCCGCGTGCCTCGTAGTAGGCCGCGAACGCCAGCGCCGCCGCGACGCCCCAGATCACGGCGCCGAGCGCCAGGTGGAGCGTCTGGGTCCACTCGTCGAGCCGGGTGATGACCTGGAGCCCGCCGATGACCGCCTGGAGCGGGTACAGCACGGCACTGACGAGCGCCAGCCGCACCAGCAGCGGGTGCGCGCGCTGGGTCCGACGGGCCGCCCAGGCCGTGGCCCACACGATCAGCAGCACGACGCCGGCGACGTACCGGTGGAGCACGTGGGCCTCGTACAGCGGACGGGCCACCGGGTCCGTGTCGGGTCCGATCGGCAGCAGCGTGCCGTTCATCAGCGGCCAGTCCGGGAACACCAGCGCCGCGTTCTGGGCCGTGACGTGGGAACCGAACAGGAGCAGCGCGTAGACCGTGGCCGCGGTGAACGCCGCCAGGAGCGTGAACCGCTGGCTGGTGCCGTGGCCGCCGATCCGCGCCGGGTAGTAGCTCCGGACGAGCACGAACACCAGCAGCCCCAGCAGCGCCATCGCGGCCGCGAGGTGGGCGGTCACCGACTCGCCGCTGTTGTTGAGGCGCACGGTCTCGCGGCCCAGCCAGGCCTGGAACCCCACCAGCGCGACCGTCGCCAGCGTCGGCCACAGGATCGAGGCACGGTCGCGGTGGTCGCGCCAGGCCAGGAACGCGAGGCCGAGGATCTGGAAGCCGATCACCGCGGCGACGGTCCGGTGGATCCACTCCAGCCACGCCTTGTAGTCGTCCAGCGGCGGCAGCACCTGGCCGTAGCACAGCGGCCAGTCCGGGCAGCCCATCCCGGAGCCGGTGGCGCGGACGATCACGCCGATCGTCACGAGCAGGACGGTCGTCACGACCGTCGCGATGGCGAGCTTCTGGAACCGGGTCACGGGTGGTGCGGTCTTCCTCGGGGCTGGGCGGGCTGGCCGGGCTTGGGCGGCGCACCGGGCACGGACGAGCAGGCGCGGCTCGCGGGCCGCACGAACGCCGGTCATTCTACGCGTCACCGGTCCGGGCGGCTCCCGGCGGGTTCGGCCGTCCCGGGCTACGATCCCGGCCATGCGTCGCCCGTTCCCTACCCGTGCCGTCGTCCTCGCCACGCTCGTCGCCGTCGTCATCGCCGCGTGCGGCGGCGGGTCGGGCCAGTCCGCTGACCCCGCCTCCGGCGCCCCGTCCGCGTCGTCAGGGCCATCGACGGCCTCGGTCATCCCGCTCATCGTCAGCTCCCAGCAGGTCGTGGGCGAGAACCGGTTCGTGTTCTCGTTCCTGGACCCGGCCACCAACCTGCCGGCGGCGTCGCCGGACCGCACCGCCGCCGTCGCGTTCATCGCACCCGGCGCGACGGAGCCCGGCACCGCCACCGCGGCCGAGTTCCTGTGGGCGATCGAGGGGTCGCGCGGGGTCTACGTCGCGACCGTGGACTTCGCCGCCGCCGGGGACTGGAAGGCCGTGTTCGTGACCGAGGCGCCGGGCAAGCCCCAGGAGGCGATCGGCGTCTCGTTCCAGGTCCAGGAGACGGGCACGACCATCGCCGTCGGCGCCGAGGCGCCGGCGTCCGACACGCCCACCGGCGACGACGTCGGCTGGGACCTCGCGAAGCTGTCCACGGACGCCACGCCGGACCCGGCCTTCTACCAGCTCTCGATCGCCGACGCGCTGGCCGCGGGCCGACCGTTCGTGGTCGCCTTCGCCACCCCGGCGTTCTGCCAGACCGCGCAGTGCGGTCCCACCCTCGACAAGGTGAAGGCGGTCTCGAAGTCGGCACCGCCGACGGTCGCGTTCATCAACGTGGAGCCGTACGAGCTGGCGTTCACCGAGGGTCGCCTGCAGCCGGTCCTGGACGCGAACAACCAGCTCAAGCCCGTGCCCGCCGTGTCCGAATGGGGGCTGCTGTCCGAGCCGTGGGTGTTCACGGTGGACGCCGACGGCGTGGTGCGCGGCTCGTTCGAGGGCGTGGTCGGCGAGGACGAGCTCAAGGCCGCGATCGCGACGATCGCCGGGTCCTGAGGTCGCCCGCGACCTCGAGGATCGCCGAACCCTGGGGCCCCCACAACCGGCGCGGTCAGCCCTCCGGCGGGCAGCTCGGTCCGGGGACGCCCTCGACCGGCGACGTCGGCAGGTTGCCCACCAGCGCCTCGCCGATCTGGACCAGCCACCGCGGCAGGTCGGCGACGTCGCGGGTCAGGATCAGCTTGCCGTCGCGGACGCGCTCCACCTCCAGCGCCCACGGCAGGTCGGGCACGCCGGCCTGTCCCGGGATCAGCGTCTCCCCGCCGTCGCAGGGCACCGTGATGACGTCGCGTCCGCCGATCCGGATGATGAACGCAGGACCACCCCGGTTCTCGGCGTGGAGGACCGCCGTCGGGGGCGCGGACGGCGGGGCAGACGGCGCCTCGGCGTCCTCGAGGCGGTAGGCCACGAGGTTGGTTCCATCCACGCGGAACGACACGCGGATCGGCGTGGACGTCGCCATGTGCTCCGCGAGGTGCCCGGGCGGGAACTCCACGCCGTTCTCCAGGGTGCCGATCAGGAACTCGAACGAGCGGCCGTCGTCGAGCCGGAGCGTGAACCCGGTGACCTCCGACAGGCCGGTCGCGTCGATGTCGACCAGGACGCCGCTCACGGGCGAGTCCGGGACGGAGCCCGGCGCCGCATCGGAGGCGCCGGCGGTGGCGCCGGGGCTGCCGCTGGCCGGGGCCTCGATCGAGGCCGTCGCGATGGCCCCCGGCGTCGTCGTGGGCGCCGGCGAGCAGGCGGCCACGAGCAGCGCGATCGACGTGGCGAGGCCAGCCGCCACGAGGGCCGAGCCGGCGCGCCTCACGCGGGCGCCATGCCCGTGCCGCTGCTGCCCGGCTTGACCGCGGGCTCGCCGGCGGCGCACCGGGGGCAGCCGTCGGCGCCGGCCTCGTACGTCGGCAGGTCCAGCTGCCACAGCGAGCGCAGCGGGTAGATGCGGCCGGTGGCGGGCGAGGTCAGCGTGGCGAGCCCGCCGGAGCGGTCCACGAGCACCGCACACTCGACGATCTCGCCGCCGGCCGCCTCGACCGCCGGGATCGTGGCCAGCAGCGAGCCGCCCGTGGTCAGGATGTCGTCCACGAGCAGGACCCGCTCGCCGGGCCGGATCGCGAACCCGCGCCGGAGCTCGCGGTGGACCCGGCCGTTGACCCGCACCTCCTCGGCGAAGATCGCGCGCGTGCCCAGCTGGCGGCCGGTCTCGAAGGCGAGGATCACGCCACCGGTCGTCGGCCCCACCACGACGTCCACGTCCGGCGTCCCGTCGTCGTGGCGGTGGCCGTCGGCGAGGTAGGTGCACAGCTCGGTCGTGGCCGCTGGGTGCTGGAGCACCTGGAACTTCTCGACGTACGCGTCGCCGTGGCGGCCGCTCTTGAGCACGAAGTGGCCGTTGGTGAGGGCGCCGCTGTCGCGGAACAGCGCCTCGGTCCGGGCGGCGATCGCCCGGCGGGCGGCGAGGTCCAGCGTGCGCTTGAGCGTGGTCACGCCGGGCATTCTATGCGGGAGCGGCGGATCGGCCCGCCGGGCGGCTTAAGGGATCTCCACCAGGACCGTGGTGCCAGGGTCGTAGCGCGCGACGACGGTCCAGCCCCACGCTGGGCGGCCGGCGCACCCCGTGTTCTCCGGGCACACAAGGCGGCCGATCCCGAGCCGCACCAGGAACGGCCCAGGGGTGACCACCTGCCGCGGGTCGATGCCCGAGGCCGGGTTCGAGACCGCCACCTCGACCTCCGTGCCGGATCGATTGAAGCCCTCGGCCGTCGGCTCCAGGTCGGTGATCCGCGGTGGCAGGGCGGGGCACGGCGAGGCGTCCGGGGTCCGGAGGCAGGCCCGGACGCCATCGACGATCAGCCAGCCGCTCACCGGGTGCAGCGCCAGGGGATCGGCGCGGCTGTACAGGAACTGGCTCACGAGGTCCGCGAACGGGAGGGGCCGCTCCACGTCCCCGGCCAGGTACCCGAGCAGGACGAGCCCGCGATCGTGCGGCGTGGCGACGAGCGTGCCCGCCCGGACCAAGCCGGGAACCGTGCC
>CAYJOH010000269.1:0-4245 GCA_964371685.1 uncultured Anaerolineaceae bacterium | reverse complement strand
CGTCGTGGAGCTCGATGCCCATCGCCGCGAGCTCGTCACGCAGCGCGTCGGCGCGAGGCCAGTCGCGGGCGGCGCGGGCCGCGTCGCGATCGGCCAGCAGGCTGGCCGCGCCGACGTCAAGTGCCTCGCCAGAACCCTCCGCCCCTCGCGCCCCCCGTGAGCCCTGGCCGCTCGACGGCCCGTCCCAGGCCCGGTCGAGGTTCAGCCCCAGCACGAGGTCCGCGTCGAGGACCAGCCACCGCCGCTCGTCTGCGGGCAGGTCGGTGCGCAGCGTCTCGCGCACGACGGCGAGCGCCGTCGGCATGTCCAGGTCGTCGTCGATCGCCGCGACGAAGCGGTCGTGGAGCGCCCGCCCGGCGGGGGACAGGGGAGCGGTCGGCGCGTCCGCCCGGTCACGGACCGGGAACCGGTCGGCCGCCGCGGCGTCATCAGCCGGCGCCTGGTGGCCGGCCACGCCGTCGGCGACCCCGGTTGGTTTGGTGCCCGCGTGACCGGCCCGAAGCACCCGGGGCGCCGCCCACGGGCCGTCCGCCGGTGCGGGCCCCAGCGTCGAGAGCCGTCCGCGCAGCGACGCCAGGGCCGTGGCCGCCGCCGCCACGGACGCGGCCGAGTAGTTGAGCTTCCGGGCGTAGCGGACGGTCAGCGCCAGGTACCGGAGGGCGAGCGGGTCCAGGCCCCGTTCGCGGAGCTCGGTGACGCGCTCGAAGTTGCCCGCCGACTTCGCCATCTTCGCCCCCTCGGCCAGGAGGTGCTCGCCATGGACCCAGTGGCGGGCCGGGACGCCACCCGTGACGGGCGCCGATTGCGCGATCTCGTCCTCGTGGTGGGGGAATACGTTGTCGATCCCGCCGGTGTGGATCTCGAACCGGGCGCCGAGGTAGCGGAGCGCCATCGCGGAGCACTCGAGGTGCCAGCCCGGGAACCCCTCGCCCCAGGGACTGTCCCAGCGGAGCAGCCGGCCCTCGCCAGCCGCCTTCCACAGCGCGAAATCGGCCGGGCCGCGCTTGTCGGGCTCCACTTCGCCGCGATGGCCGGCCCGGAGCGCGTCCAGCGTGTTCCCGGACAGCCGCCCGTAGCCCGGCCACGACGCCACGTCGTAGTACAGGTTGCCGGCCGGGGACAGGTAGGCGTGACCCAGCGCCAGGAGCCGGCCGGCCAGCGCAAGCATCTCCGGGACGTGCTCGGTCGCCCGGGGGAAGACGTGGGCCGGCAGGATGTTGACCAGCGCCTCGTCGTCGTGGAACCCGGCCTCGTAGGCGTCGGCGATCTCCGCCGGCGTCTTCGACTCGAGCCCGGCGGCGACGAGCATCCGGTCCTCGCCACGGTCGAACCGCTCGTCGCGGAGGTGGCCCACGTCGGTGATGTTCTTGACGTGGAGGACGGTGACGCCGTGGTACAGGAGCGCCCGGCGCACCAGGTCCGCGAGCAGGTAGCTCCGCAGGTTGCCGACGTGCGCCCAGCGGTAGACGGTGGGACCGCAGGTGTACATCCGCACCGGGCCGGCCTCCGGGATCGCGACCGGCTCGACGCGCCGGGTCAGCGTGTTGCGGAGCGACAGCGTGCTCACGGCGCGAATCGTAGCCCGGGTGACGCCCGGACGATTTCGTGCGGGAGGCCCATAACGAAACGCCGGGCGGATCGTTTCCATGGCAGAGGCCTCGCGGACAACATCGTTCCCCCGGCGGTGTGGCACGGCGAGGCCTCATTTCCTGCCCGCCGCACCCGACCGGGCCGGATTCGGGCAGGAACGGGACCCCCGCCTATACTCCGGCCGTGCGTCGCTGGGTCTGCATCGTGGCCATGCTCGTCGGGTTCTCCGGCGATGCCTACGCGTGGACCGCCCGGCCGCGGATCCCGATCCCCGTCGAGCGGGTCCTCGATCCCGAGCCGCGCGACGCCGGCCTGCCGTGGGGGGCGTGGTGGAGCCTGACCTGACCGACCCCGTGGCCGCGGCACCGGCCGCACCCGAGGCGCCGCCGTCCCGTGGTCGCCGCGTGGTCCTGGCCGCCGTCGCCGCGCTGGTCGCGCTCGCGATGGTCGCGCAGCTGTGGCCCGCGCCGACCGGCCCGGACGGCGAGGTGGTCGCCGCCGCGGGCACGGACACCGTTGCGATCCTCGCCGGGGCGCCGTTCTCCATCGACCCGGCCCGTCACGGCGACCTGGGCAGCGCCTCGTACGTCAGCCAGCTGTTCGAGACGCTGACCGCCGTCGACCCCTCGCTCACCGTGCGCCCCGCGCTGGCGGCCTCGTGGTCGGTGGAGGACGGGGGGCGCCGCGTCGTGTTCACGCTCCGCGATGGGCTGGCGTTCAGCGACGGGACGCCGCTCACCGCGGACGACGTGGTCCGCAGCTGGCGGCGCCTGTTCGACCCCGCGGACCCCTCGCCGCTCGCGTCGCTCATCGCCGACGTCGTTGGCGTGCGCGACCTGCTGAGCGGGCGCTCGTCGGACCTCACGGCGCTCGGCGTCCGCGCAGATGGCGAGGCGCGGGTCGTCGTGGACCTCGAGCGGGGCGGGGGCGACCTGCCGGCCATCGTGTCCGGGGCTCCGTTCGCGATCGTGCCGCCGTCGGCGGGGAGCGGCGAGATCGCGCCGCTCGCGGACGGCTTTGTCGGCAGCGGCGGGTACGTGCTGTCGGCCATCGAGCCGGACGCCTTCGTCCTGACGGCGAACCCGCGGTACTGGGCCGGCGAGCCGGCGATCCGGACCATGCGCATGCTCACGACCCTGGGCGGGCAGAGCACGGTCGACGTGTTCGTCGCCGGCGGCGTCGACGTGGCGCAGATCGGGTTCCTGGACGCGGGCTGGATCGCCTACGACCGGACGCTGGGGCCGTCGCTGCGCAGCGACACCTCGCTCTCGGTCACGTACTACGGCTTCGACACCACGCGCCCGCCGTTCGACGATGTCCGCGTGCGGCAGGCCTTCGCGCGGGCCGTGGACTGGCGGCGGCTGGCGGCGCTGGACGAGGTAGGCTCGTCCGTCCCGGCGACCGGCATGGTCCCGGCCGGGATGCCCGGCGCGCCCGAGGGCGACTTCATGCCCCCGTTCGACCCCGAGGCCGCCCGCGAGCTGCTCGCGGACGCCGGCTACCCCGGGGGCGCCGGCCTGCCCGCGATCTCGTTCGTCGCCAACGGCGGCGGCTACGACGGGGCGATCGTGGCGATGCTCGAGGACAACCTCGGTGTCACCGTGGACTACGCCACGATGGACTTCGACGCCTACCAGGAGCGGCTGGCAACGGACCCGCCCGAGCTGTGGAGCCTGTCGTGGGTCGCGGACTACCCGGGTCCCAACGACTTCCTGGGCGTGCTGCTGGGGTCGGGTTCCACGGCCAACCAGGGCGGCTGGTCGAACGCCGGCTTCGACGCGGCGATCGCCGACGCGGGCGCGGCCCCCAGCCCCGAGGACGCCACGGCGGCGTACGCGCGGGCCATGGCGATCGTGCGGGACGAGGCGCCGGTCGTCCCGGTGTCGTACGGGACGTCGTTCTCGCTGGTCCGCGAGGGCCTGCTGGGGGCGAGCCAGAACGGCACCGGGATCCTGCGCCTGGCGGGCCTGGCCTGGGAGGCGACGCCGTGATCCGCGCGGGGCGTGGCGCGCTGGTCGTGCTCGCCGTCACGCTCCTGCTCGGGCTGCCCGCGGCCGGCGGCGTGCGGGCGGCGGAGGTGACGTTCGGGGCGCCGGAGGCCAGTGCCACGTACGGCGAGTCGATCGAGTTCAGCGTGCCGCTCACGGCCGCCGTGCCGCTCGCCCGGGTCGAGCTCCGGCTGCGGTTCCCGGACGCCGTCGGGCCGTACGTGGTCGACGTGCCGGTCGCGGCCGGGGACGCCACGCCGGCGCTCAGCTACACGCTGGATCTGTCGGCTGGCGGCCACCTCGTCCCCAACACGCCGATCGAGGCCACCTGGGCCGCCGTCACGGCGGACGGGCAGACCGTGACCAGCCGGACGGCCACGGTCCGCTACTCGGACACGTCGCAGGACTGGAACACGCTCGCGGGGGACGTGGTCCGCGTCCACTGGTACGAGGGCGGCCAGGCGTTCGGGCGGCGCGCCCTGGACATCGCGGAGGAGGCGATTCGCGACACGGGCGAGCTGCTGGGCGTGACCGAGACCGAGCCGGTGGACTTCTTCATCTACGGCGACGAGACGACGTTCCGCACGGCCCTGGGTCCCGGCACGCGCGAGAACGTCGGCGGACAGGCCCACTCCGACATCCGGACGCTGTTCGCGCTCATCACGCC
>CAYJOH010000268.1:0-4253 GCA_964371685.1 uncultured Anaerolineaceae bacterium | reverse complement strand
ATCGCGGGGGCGTTCGCGGCCACGTGGAGCACGAACGCGAGCAGGCCCACGTACAGCGCGCCGAACACGGTGCCGACCCAGGCCATCAGCCCGTCGCGGGGGTCCGTCCGGGCGAACGCGCCAACGCCGGCGAGGACGGCGCCGACGGCGACCAGCAGGACGCCCTTGTCCCCTGCCGGGGCGGCGTACGCCTCGAGCACGATGGCCACCGCGAGCGCGGTCCCGAACAGCGACAGCGAGGGGTAGCCGGCGGCCTTGAGCAGCCGGAACACCTCGATCCCGCCGAGCAACGCCGCCACGACGAGGACGACGGCGACCGCGGGCAAGCCGATCGCCAGGGCGACGACGAGGGGAGGGACCAGGACGAGCGCCGAGAGCGCGCGGGTCCGGAGCATCCGGTGCCTAGCGGCCGAAGCGTCGGGTGCGGCGGGCGAACTCCAGCAGCGCCTCGTCGAACGCGTCCGGGCCGAAGTCCGGCCACAGCCGGTCGCTGAACACGAGCTCCGCGTAGGCCGACTGCCAGATCAGGAAGTTGCTGATCCGCTGCTCGCCGCCCGTCCGGATCACGAGGTCCGGGTCCGGCAGGCCCGCGGTGTACAGGGCATCACTGATCGTCCGCTCGTCGACCTGGTCGGGCGGGATGCCGGCGGCCGCGATCCGCCGGAAGGCGTCCACGATCTCCGTCCGCCCGGCGTAGTTCCAGGCGATGTTGAGGATCAGGCGCGTCCCGTCCGCGGTGCGCTCGAGCGCATCGGTGATCGACGCGCGGGTGCCCTCGGGCAGCTCCTCGAGGCGGCCCAGCACCTTGACGTGCACCCCCTGGGCCCGAAGCTCCTCGGTCTCGTTGCGGATCGCCATGCCCAGCAGGTCGAACAGGCCGGCGACCTCGTCGTCCGAGCGCGCCCAGTTCTCGCGGCTGAACGCGTACAGGGTGAGCATCGGCACGCCGCGCCGGACCGCGTGCTGGAGCAGGGCGCGGATCGCCTCCACGCCGGCGGCATGGCCCTCGTAGTCCGGCTTGCCCCGCGCGCGGGCCCAGCGGCGGTTGCCGTCCATGATGATCGCGACGTGCCGGGGCAGGTCTTCCGGCGCCAGCAGCGGGGCATCCGCGACGGGTGCCGCCGCGACCGGCGGGTGCTCGTCCCCCGCCGGCTCGTGGGCGAGCGGCGGCGCGTCGGTCGGGCGCGCGACGGATCGATCGAGCGGCGCCTGGGCCACTAGACCTCGAGGACCTCCTGCTCCTTGACATCGCCCAGGCGATCGACGTCCGCGATCACCCGGTCCGTGATCTTCTGGAGCTGCTCCAGCTGGCGGTGGGACTCGTCCGCCCCGACCGTGCCTTCGCGCTCTTCCTTCTTCAGGGCGTCGGCGGCCTCGCGGCGGAGATTGCGGATCTCCACCCGTGCCTCCTCCATCCGCTTGTGGACGCTCTTGACGATGTCCTTGCGACGCTCCTCGGTGAGCGGCGGGATGTTCAGCCGGATCAGCGTCCCGTCGACGTTGGGCATCAGGCCGATGTCGCTCCGCAGGATCGCCTTCTCGATGCCGCCGATGACCCCGCGGTCCCACGGCTGGATCACGATCTGGTGCGGCTCCGGCACGCTGATCGACGCGAGCTGGTTGAGCGGCGTCTGGGTGCCGTAGTAGTCCACGTGCAGCCGTTCCACGAGCGAGGTGGAGGCGCGGCCGGTCCGGAGGCCCTGGAAGTCACGCTCCATGGCCTCCACGGCGCGGGCCATCTTCCGCTCCGCCGTGGCAAGGATCTCGGTGGTCATGCGGCACCTCCGGTCTCGGCGGAGATGAGGGTGCCCACGGTCTCGCCCCGGGCGACCCTCGTGATGTTGTCTGGTTCGTTGAGGTCGAACACCACGATCGGCAGGTCATTCTCCATGCACAGGGAGACCGCCGCCGCGTCGAGGACCTTGAGCTGGTCGCGCAGGAGGTCCTGGTAGTCGAGCCGGGTGTACCGGGTGGCCGTCGGGTCCTGCATCGGGTCCGCGTCGTACACGCCATCCACCTTGGTCGCCTTGAGCAGGACCTCGGCGCCGATCTCCACGGCGCGCAGGGCGGCGGCCGTGTCGGTCGTGAAGTAGGGGTTGCCCGTCCCGGCGACGAAGATGGCCACGCGGCCCTTCTCGAGGTGTCGGACGGCGCGCCGCCGGATGTACGGCTCCGCGACCTCGTTCATCGCGATCGCGCTCATGACCCGCACCGGGACCCCGGCACGCTCGATCGCGTCCTGGAGGGCGAGCCCGTTCATGACGGTGGCCAGCATGCCGATGTAGTCGCCGGTCGCCCGGTCCATGCCCCGGGCGGCCGCGGCGAGGCCGCGGAAGATGTTGCCGCCACCAACGACGATCCCGATCTCCACGCCCTGCGCGTGGACCTCCGCCACCTGGCGCGCGATGAACGCGCAGAATGCCGGGTCCACGCCGTACTGGCGCTCGCCCAGGAGCGCCTCGCCGGACAGCTTGAGCAGGACCCGGCGGTAGCGGAGCCGCGGACTGGCGTCGGTCACATCTCCTCCCCGAGCGCGTACCGGGTGAACCGGCGCACCCGGATGTTCTCGCCGATCTTGGCGATGGCCTCGGTCACCAGCTCGCGCACCGTGCGCTCCTCGTCGCGGAACGGCTGGTCGAGGAGCACGCCCCCGGGCTCGGCGTACCACTTCCTGAGCCGCCCATCGAGGATCTTCTCGCGAACCGCCTCGGGCTTGCTCGCCACGTCCTCGGCCGCGAGCAGGTCGCGGCGCTTGGCGTCGAGCACATCGGCAGGGATGTCGGTCACGTCGACCCAGGTGGGGAACGTCGCCGCCACCTGGACCGCGAGGTCGTGGACGAGCTTCTCGAAGGCCTCGGTGCGGGCGACGAAGTCGGTCTCGCAATTGACCTCGATGAGCACGCCGACGCGGCCGCCGGTGTGGATGTAGCTGCTGACGAGACCCTCTCGCGCCTCGCGGCCCGCCTTCTTGGCCGCCGATGCGATGCCCCGCTCGCGCAGCAGCGCGACGGCCCGCTCGACGTCGCCGCCCGTCTCCTCGAGGGCGCGCTTGCAGTCCATCATGCCAGCGCCGGTTTGCTCGCGCAGTTCCTTGACGGCCGCCGCCGTGATTGCCATGGAAGTGATGCTCCTGTGTCGTTCCGCGCGCGGTCAGTGTGCGCGCATTCGGGTTCGTACGGGCGGCCGGACGCGAGGGCGTGGCGGCCGTGGAGCCCGGGACCGTGCCTCGCGGCGCGACCCGGGCGGGATCAATCGGCCTTGGTCTCGGCGGGCGCGGGGGGCTCCGCGGCCTCGGGCGCCGGCGGCGCGGCGGGCGCCGGGGGCTCCGCGGCCTCGGGCGCCGCGGTGGGCTCGGGGGTCGCCGCAACCTCGGGGACGATCACGGCGGCGGCTTCGGGGGCAGCCGCAACCTCGGGGGCAGCCTCGAGGGCGGCTGCCGCCTCGGCCTCCGCGACGGCGATCGCCTCGGCGGCCCGGGCCGCACCCGGCAGGAGCTCGTCGTCCTCGAGATCGGGGTCGAACGAGAGCGTGCCGCCGGCGGCCACCTGGGCGACGAGGTCCGCGACCGCCGCCTCGTCGAACTCGGGCTCCTCGATGGACTGCGGCTCGGGGGCCTCGGGCTCGGCCGTTGCCCGGGCCGCGCGCTCGCGGGCGCCCTCGATCGCCGCGTCGGCGACCAGCTGGCACAGCAGCCGGATGGCGCGGATGGCGTCGTCGTTAGCCGGGATGATGTAGTCCAGCTCGTCGGGGTCAACGTTGGTGTCGCCCGTGCCCACGACCGGGATCTCGAGCTTGTTGGCCTCGGTGACCGCGATCCGCTCCCGGTGCGGGTCCACGATGAAGATCGCGCCCGGCACCCGCTTCATCTTGCGGATGCCGCCCAGCATCGCGTTGAGCTTGTTGAGCTCCTCGGTCAGCGCCGCGGCCTCCTTCTTGGGGAGGCGGTCGAAGTCGCCCGCCTGCTGCCGGGCCTCGAGCTGGTCCAGCAGGCCGATGCGCTTCTTGATCGTGACGAAGTTGGTGAGCATGCCGCCCAGCCAGCGCTTCGTGACGTACGGCTGGCCGGCGCGGATCGCCTCCTGCATCACCGGCTCCTGCGCCTGCTTCTTGGTGCCGACGAACAGGACGCTCTCGCCACGGGCGGCGGTCTCGGTGACGAACTCGAGGGCCGCGTCCAGGCGCTTGACCGTCTGGGCCAGGTCGATGATGTGGATCCCGTTGCGCTCCGCGAAGATGAACGGGCGCATCTTGGG
>CAYJOH010000267.1:0-4273 GCA_964371685.1 uncultured Anaerolineaceae bacterium | reverse complement strand
TTCGGATGGTGAGCCGGCAGGGATTCGAACCCTGAACCTAGTGATTAAGAGTCACTTGCTCTACCGTTGAGCTACCGGCCCGGACCGGCGGAAGGATAGCGCAAGTCACTCCGGGCAGGCGCCGGAGCCGTCAGCCCCCGAACGTGTCGCAGGCCGCAGGATCGCCCGTCCGGTAGCCCGTGCCGAACCATGCCGAGCGCTGCTCGGCAGAGCCGTGCGTCCAGGTCTCGGGGTTGACGCCCGCGCCGGCGCTCGCCTGGATCCGGTCGTCGCCCACCGCCGTCGCGGCGTCCAGCGCCTCGTCGATGTCGCCGGCCTCGAGGCCCCCCTGCTCGAACACGGACTGCGCCCACACGCCCGCGAGGCAGTCCGCCTGGAGCTCCATCTTGACCGACAGCGCGTTCGCCTGGCCCGGGTCCTGCTGCTGGACCTGGCGGACCTGCGCCTCGATCCCGGTCAGCGTCTGGACGTGGTGGCCGACCTCGTGCGCCAGCACGTAGGCCTGGGCGAAGTCGCCGGGTGCCCCGAACCGCCGCTTGAGCTCCTCGAAGAACTCGAGGTCGACATAGACCTTCTGGTCGGCCGGGCAGTAGAACGGCCCGGTCGCCGAGCTGGCCTGGCCGCAGCCGGACACCGTCGAGCCCGTGAACAGCACGAGCCGGGTCGGCGTGTAGTCCTGGCCTGCCCGATCGAAGGTGTCCGCCCACAGGTCGTTGGCGTCGTCGAGGACATAGCCCATGAACTCGACCATGTCGCCGTCGTTCGTCAGGTCGACGCTGTGGGCCGGCTGGCCCGCCCCGCCGGCGAGGCCCTCGAGCCCCGTGCCGATCGTGCCCGCACCGCCGCCGCCCACGAGCTGCAGGGCGATGACCAGGATCACGACGACCAGGATGCCGCCCCCGCCGAGACCGGCCGGGATCGGGATGCCGCCGCCCCCGGAGCCGAGCCCGCCCATGCCGAAGCCGCCCGTCCCGCCCTGGGCGCGTCGATCCTCGATGCCACCCGTGTGGCCCCGCTTCCAGCGCATGGCGTGATCATGGCAGGCCCGGCGTCAGAAGCACGTTCCGGGTGGCCCCTCGACCGTTGCGACGGCATCGCGCACGAGCCAGCAACGGCGACGCCGGGTCCAGCCCGGCCGGCTCAGTCCGGCTGGTTGTCGATCTGCGCCCGCTGGAGCCGTCCGCTGTAGTCCACGTACACGGCCTTCCACTCGGTGAACGTGTCGAGCGCGGCGTGCCCGGCCTCGCGGTGGCCGTTGCCGGTGTCCTTCCAGCCGCCGAACGGCAGGTGCGTCTCGGCGCCGGTCGTGCCGGCGTTGACGTACACGATCCCGGTCTCGAAGTCGCGCATCGCCCGGAAGGCCGTGTTCACGTCGCGGGTGAAGATCGAGGCGGACAGCCCGTAGCGCACCTGGTTGGCGGCCGTCATCGCCTCCTCGTAGCCGTCCACCGGGACGACGGACAGCACCGGGCCGAAGATCTCGTCCTGGGCGATGGTCGCCATCGGCGCCACGCCGGTGAAGATCGTGGGCGCGAAGAAGTGGCCGTGCTCCAGGCCCACGCCGGACGCGCGCTCGCCGCCGGTGACCAGCTCCCCCTCGCGGCGCCCGATGGCCACGTACCGCTCCACCTTGTCCACCGCGGCCGCGTTCACCAGCGGCCCGACGTCGACGCCCTCGTCCAGGCCCGAACCGAGCCTGAGCGAGCGCGTCCGCGCCTCGAGCCGCGCGACCAGCTCCTCCGCAACCGGCCGGTCGACGATCACGCGCGAGCACGCCGTGCACCGCTGGCCCGTCGTCCCGAAGGCGGACCAGAGAATCCCGTCCACCGCGAGGTCGAGATCCGCGTCCCGGAGCACGACCACCGCGTTCTTGCCGCCGAGCTCGAGGGACAGGCGCTTGAGCCGGCGGCCGGCCCGCTCGGCGATGCCGCGCCCCGTGGTGGACGAGCCCGTGAACGAGATCACGTTTACGTCCGGGTTCTCGACGATCGCGTCGCCCACCTCGGCCCCGCCGCCCGTGACGAGGTTGACGGTGCCCGGTGGGAAGCCCGCCTCGTCCATGAGCTCGACGAGGAGCGTGGCGCAGTGCGGGGCGTCGGAGGACGGCTTGAACACCACGGTGTTGCCGGCCACCAGCGCGGGCATCAGCTTCCAGCACGGGATCGCCATCGGGAAGTTCCAGGGCGTCACGATGCCGGCCACCCCGACCGGCTGGCGGATGCTCATCGCCCACTTGTCCGGCAGCTCGGACGGGACGGTGTCGCCGAACATCCGACGCCCCTCGCCGGCCATCAGGAAGGCGATGTCGATGCCCTCCTGGACGTCACCGCGGGCCTCGGCGAGCACCTTGCCCATCTCGCGGGTCATCGCCCGGGCGAGACGTTCCTTGTGCTCGGCCAGGAGCGCGCCGAAGCGGTACAGGATCTCGCCGCGCTTGGGGGCGGGCGTCGCCTTCCAGACCGGCAGCGCGGCATCCGCGGCCCGGATCGCCATCGCGACGTCCGCGGCGGTGCCGGCCTGGAACCGGCCGACGACGTCGCGGGTGTCCGCGGGGTTGACGCTGTCGAAGGTCTCGCCGGACACGCCGTCCACCCAGCGCCCGGCGATGAACAGGCGGAAGGTCGGAGCCTCGACGGCGGCCTCGGACATCGGGAACCTCGCGTGACGGTGGGGCGACGGGAGCGTCACGATAGCCCAACCCCCAGGCCGACACGCTGCTTCGCGGGCCGCGATCTCGGGTCGCTCATCGGCGCGCGCGGCGTCCGAAGCCGCAATCCGACGTCACACGGGTCGCGGGCCCGATGGATCATGCCCTGTCGCCGGCATGTCAGGCAGCGGGCGAGCGTCTGGACGGCCGAATCGCGGCCCGGCGAACCGCACGAGCGGGTCCGCGAGGTCCGGCCCGGTCACCCGGGCTCGATCGACTCCATCTTGTGGAGGAGCGCCTTGACCTCGTCCAGCTCCTCGGCCTCGTCGCGGCCGAGCGTCGAGCGCAGCAGCTTGAGGGCCTCGCGGATCAGGGCCGCCTCCTCCGCGTTCAGGCGCAGGTAGGTGTCCGGGATGGTCGGGGCGTCCGTCATCGCGGTGCCTCCCGTCACGGGCTCCGGGCGCAACGATGCGCCCCGCATGCGAGCCAGACCCATCCTCCCGCACCGGTCACGGGCCGCGCCAGAGTCCGATGGACCGCGTCAGACCCGTTCGAAGGCCATGGCGACGGACCCACCGCCGCCCAGGCACAAGGTCGCCATCCCGTACCGGCCGCCGCGGCGGCGCAGCTCGTGGAGCAGCGTCGCGACGATCCGCGCGCCGCTGGCCCCGATCGGGTGGCCCAGCGCGATCGCGCCGCCGTTGACGTTCACCTTCGACCAGTCGAAGCCCAGCTCGCGGCCGTCGGCCAGCACCTGGGCCGCGAACGCCTCGTTGATCTCGACCAGGTCGAAGGCGTCCGGCCCGAGCCCGGTCCGTGCCTCGAGCCCGCGCACGCCCTCGACCGGCGCCAGGAACAGCCATTTCGGCGTCACCTCGGCCTGGGCGTAGCCGACGATCCGGGCGAGGGGCTTGAGGCCGTGCCGCTCCACCGCCCGCTCCGACGCGACGACCGTGGCCGCCCCGCCGTCCGTGATGCCCGGCGCGTTGCCGGCGGTCACCGTGCCGGTCGTGGCGGTGCCGCGGTCCTCGCCGTCCGGCAGCGGGAACACGGGCGCGAGCCGGGCGAGCGCCTCGGCGGTGCTGTCGCGGCGCGGGCTCTCGTCCAGGGTGACGATCGTCTCGCGGCCCTTCGCGTCGCGGATCGTGACCGGGGCCATCTCGTCGTCGAAGCGGCCGGCGTCCTGCGCCGCGATCGCCTTCTGGTGGCTCGCCAGCGCGAGCGCGTCCTGGTCCTCGCGGCTGACCCCCGCCTTGATCGCCACCCGCTCGGCGTGGGTGCCCATGTGGCAGTCCTCCACCGAGCACCACAGCCCATCGAGCACGGTGGCGTCCTCGAGCGTGCCGTTGCCCAGCCGGTAGCCGAAGCGGGCCTTGCGGAGCAGGAACGGCGCCTGGTTCATCGACTCCATGCCGCCGGCGACGAACAGGTCGCCGTCGCCGGCCCGCACCCCGGCCGCGGCGAACATCATCGCCTTGAGCCCCGATCCACAGACGCGGTTGATCGTGGTGGCCGGGGTCGTGTCGGCGAGGCCGGCCCGGAGCAGCGCCTGGCGGGCGGGTGCCTGGCCCGCGCCGGCCTGGAGCACCTGGCCCATGATCACCTCGTCGATCCGGGCCTCCGCCG
>CAYJOH010000266.1:0-4279 GCA_964371685.1 uncultured Anaerolineaceae bacterium | reverse complement strand
CCGTGACCTCCACCGTCTCGCCGGCAGCCACGCGCCGCAGGATCGCACTCGCCTGTTGCCGCAGCTCACGCACTCCGATTCGCTCCATGTGCAACATCGTAGCACATGGTCGGGCCCGACGAGCAGTTGGTGAACGTCACGAAGTCGTGAGTGGCTCCGGCGGTAGGATTCGAACCTACGACCAAGTGATTAACAGTCACCCGCTCTACCACTGAGCTACGCCGGAGCGAGGGTGGCGCGGGCTCGGGGCCCGGCCGCCGGGTGGCGCCGTCGCGGCGCCGCGGGAGAGGATAGCAGGCGGGGAGCGGTGGTGGCGCCCGGGCCACCGGGGCGGGCCAGGGAGCTTGCCGGCCGCTCGTCGGGCCGCCGGTCGGGCCGCTCCCCTACACTCCTCGATGATGAGCCTGATCTCTCCCGAGGCGCTCCTGGCGCGCCTCGGCGACCCCGTCCTCCGCCTCGCCGACGTCCGGTGGTGGCTGGCCGATCCCGGCAAGGGCCGGCTCGACTACGCCGAGGCACACCTGCCGGGGGCCGTGTTCGTGGACCTCGACACGGACCTCGCGGCGCCGCGCGGCCCGGGCCGCCATCCCCTTCCCGACCCCGCGGTCTTCGCGTGCCGGATGGAGGCGCTCGGCTTCGACGATGCGAGCGAGATCGTCGTATACGACGATGCGGGCGGCACGATCGCCGCGCGGCTGTGGTGGATGCTCGACGACCTCGGCCATCCCCGGGTGTCCGTGCTGGACGGGGGGATCCAGGCGTGGTCGGCGGCCGGCGGCCCGATGACGGCGGCGGTGCCGACGCCCGTGCCGGGCCGGCTGCACCTCAGCGGGCGCTGGACGCGGACGATCGACCAGGCGGAGCTCGTCCAACGGCTCGGGACCGTCGAGTTGATCGACGCTCGCGCCCGCGAGCGGTTCCGGGGCGACCTCGAGCCGGTGGACGCCGCGCCGGGCCACATCCCGACGGCGCGCAGCCTGCCGACAGCGGGCAACCTCGGGCCGGACGGGCGGTTCCTGCCGCCGGACGTCCTCCGGGCACGGTTCGAGGCCGACCATTCGGGCGCGGCCCCCACCGATGCCGGCGTCGTCACCAGCTGCGGCAGCGGGGTGACCGCCTGCCACAATGCGCTGGCGATGCGGCTGGCCGGGCTGCCCGATCCGATCCTGTATCCGGGGTCGTACAGCGACTGGTCCCGCTCGGGGCTGCCGGTGGCGACGGGCGACGAGCCCGGGGACGTGCCCGTGTCGCTGCGCTCCTGAGGTCGGCGCGTCGCTGCGCTCCTGAAGTCAGCGCGCCGCTGAGCTCAGGACCGGCCGCGCACCCCCCGCGAGGCCGCGCTCCGGTTGCCCGCCGCGTCGAACGCGCGGACGTAGTACCAGGCGCCGCGGCGGGTCCAGATCCGGATCCGCGTGTTGGTCGTCGTCGCGATCGGCTTCGATCGGCCCACCCGGTAGATCCGGTACTTGACGACCTTCACGTTGTCGCTGGCCGGGCTCCAGGCGAAGGTCACGTACCCGCCGGACCGCTTGACCTTCCGGAAGTTGAGCGGCGTGGAGGGCCGGACCGTGTCGGCCCGGGTGCGGACGCTGAGCTGCGAGGCCGCGCTCGCGTTGCCCGCGCCGTCGAGCGCCACGACCGAGTAGGTGTAGCTCGTGAGCGGCTTGCGCCCGGTGTCCTGCCAGGTGGTGCCGGTCGCGGTGGCGATCGGTGTCCCGTTGCGCGAGATCCGGTAGCCGGCCACGCCCGTGTCATCGGTGGCTTGGCCCCAGGACAGCGTCACGGTCGTGATTGCGGGCTCTCCGGTGAGCGGAGCGGGCTCCGTCGGGGCCTGGACGTCGCCGTTCGGGTCCGCGGAGGGATCCGGCGTCGGGGTCGGGGTGGGCGATGCCGACGGGTCGGGCGTGGGTGTTGGGGCCGGGTTGCCCGGGACCGTGGCGGTCGCGGTCGCGGCCGGACCCGCGTTGCCGGAGCCATCGACCGCCGCAACGGCGTAGGTGTGGGTGGTCCCGGCGGCAACCGCCGTGTCCGTCCAGGCCCGGGCCGCCGCACCGGTCGTCGTCACGACGCTGCCGTCGCGGCTGATCTGGTAGCCCGTGACCGCGACGTTGTCCGAGGCCGCACCCCAGGCGAGGTCCACGCCGGGAGCGGCGGTGCCGGTGGCGGTGACGAAGCCCGGCGCGCCGGGGGCGATCCCCTCCCGCACCCGGACGGTGACCGCGGACGAGGACACCGACATCGTGGTGAACGAGATCGTCGATACCGGGTCGGTGATCGTGCGGCCGACGAGCAGCGGCGCGTCCTTGAGGTCGGTCGTGGCGGGCGTCGTGTCCAGGAGCTCGGTCCCCTGGGGCGTGCGGGTCGGCGTCGCCGTGCCCTTGCCGATCCGGATCGTGGCCCCGCTCACGGCCGGCGAGCCGGCGGCGAAGTTGTCGAACGACCCGTAGGTCTTGCGGTAGTCGAGGTCGAAGAAGGTGCCGTCACCGCGCGGGACGCGGACCAGCTTGGTGCCGCCGGTCGCGAAGTACGGCGTGATCGTGTAGCTGTTGCCCGGGGCGCCGGTGACGACCTCGCTCCCGTCCAGCCAGCCGAGCTCGCCCAGCTGCGAGCCGTGGTTGTGGCGCGCCGCGTTGTTGCCCATCGTGGAGAACGGGTCGGCGTAGGTCTTCGTCGTGCAGGCCGAGGCAGCCGCGATCGTCACCCGCGTGCCGTTGACCACGCAGTTGCTGGCGTTCGCATGGCCGAGGCCGAAGTTGTGGCCGACCTCGTGGCTCATCACCTGGACGCTGAGCGTGCCGTTGAGATACGAGTACACGCCCGGCACGTAGGCGACGCCGGCGAACCCGCACTGGTTCGTCTGCGGCCAGGCGAAGATCACGTTGCTGAAGCTGGCGAAGTTGACGCCGGCGGCCGCCGCGGCGTTGTAGGCCAGCGTGTGCCAGGCGCGCCAGTCGCAACCCGTCGTGGTCGCATCGATCGTGTACCAGCCGTACGCGGTGCCGGTGACCGTCATCCGGCCCTTCGACTCCTCCTCGTAGAACGCCTTCAGGCTGCCGCTGCTGCCGGTGAGCGCGGCCTGGGCCGCCGACTTCGTGAACGGCTGCGTCTTGAGGTCCGTGAAGTTGATCAGGATGAGGGCGAAGCTCTTCGCGACCGGGGACGCGGTGGTCCCCTCGGCCGTGGCGTCGGTCGTGGCCGCCGAGGTGAGGGTGCCGGTCCCGTCGAGAGCCTCCACGGTCACGGGCGATCCGCCGAGCGCGACCGAGGGCGCCTCGCGGATGACCCGCAGGCTGCGACCCGGCCGCGACGTGGCGACGTCGAGCGCCATGCCGGCGCGCCGGCCGGTCACGGTCACGGCTGCGCCGCCCAGGCCGTCCGGTCCGCCGTCGGCGAACCGCAGCTCGAACACGCCGCGCGAGGTGCGGAGCGAGTACTCCTCGTGCGAGCGCCCGGCGTCCGGGTTCTCGACGATCACCTGTTCGAGGATCCCGGTCAGCGTGTCCTCGGCGGCGCCACCGGGCGTGACGGCGTCGACGGGCGCCGCGAACAGCAGCGCGAGGAGCAGGGCGAGCAGGGTCTGGGCGGTTGTGCGGCGCATCGGACTCCGGCCGGTTCTCGGGGCAGTGCACGGGGACTGGTGTGCATCGCAAGCGTCGCGGACGGACCGCCGCGGCGAGATTGGTCAAGGGTTCCGTCCACCGCCGTCCGATGGTCACGGGGGCAATCCGCACCAGACCCGTCTGGAGCGCCGCGGACCCGTCGGGAGCGCCCAGCGGCCGGTTCGATTTCCGGGGAGCGCGGCGGCTCGCGAGCGCGGCCCTCGAGACGCGACGGTCCAGTCGCCCAGCGACCCAACGACGGTCCAGTCGCCCAGCGACCCAACGACGGTCCGGTCGCCCAGCGACCCAACGAGCGCACCGTGGGACGGTCCGGTCGCCCAGCGCGCGGTATGGCACACGGCCGGCCCGTTCCGTGCGACGAACGCGGCGGCCGGCGGTCGATTCGTCCCGCCGTGCATCCGTTGGGTCGCCTGAGTGTCAGGCTGTGCCGGTCCGCGGCTTGGCTCGTTGCGGTCGCTGCCCGCCCGACGGGGCGTGGCCGTCGCTGGTTCTGCCGGCCGCGGACGCAGGTGGACCGGCCGGCGTGACTTGATAGGAGCGTGGCTACCGCCCCGACTCAGGTGTGTCCGCCGACCGGCCCGTCGTCACCTCACACATCGAGGAGACAGGGACATGGTCATCCTGGGCGCGGATCTGCACAAGCGGACACACACGGTCGT
>CAYJOH010000265.1:0-4286 GCA_964371685.1 uncultured Anaerolineaceae bacterium | reverse complement strand
CTCCGCCCCGGCCGGCAGGTCGCGATCCTGTCGCCGACGCTCACCCGCCGGGAGGACGTCGCCGAGGTCCTGGGGGCGGTCACGGCCGTCCGGCTCGCGACCAGGAGCCTCCGCGGCCGCCCGCCCCGGTTGCCGATGGACCGGCTCGTCGACGTCGTCGAGCGGTTCCTGGCCCTCGCCGCGGCCTGCATCCCGGATGACCTCGCGGAGCTCGAGGTGAACCCGATCGTCGTCGCGGACGGCCGCCTCGTCGCGCTCGACGCGCTCGCCGGCCTCGGTAGCATGGCCGGGACCGTCGCCGCGCCGGCCGCCCGCCCGACCTGGAAGCTGCCGCGGATGCTCGAGCCCCGGTCCGTGGCGATCATCGGCGTGTCGTCGAGCATGAACCCCGGGCACATCATCCTGCGCAACCTGCTGCGCGACGGCTTCGACCCCGACCGGATCCAGGTGGTCAAGCCGGGCGCCGACGTCATCGACGGCTGCCGGTGCGTGCCGGACGTCGCCTCCCTGTCGGGAAAGGTCGACCTGTTCGTCGTCGTCGTCTCGGCGGCGCAGGCGGCCGAGGTCGTCACCGAGGTCGTCGAGCGCGACGCGGCCGAGACGATCCTCGTGATCCCCGGCGGCCTCGAGGAGAAGCAGGGCAGCGAGGCGATCGTGGCCCGGATGCGGTCGGCGCTCGACCGTGCCCGCGCCCGCCCCGACGGCGGGCCGCTGCTCAACGGCGGCAACTGCCTCGGGTTCCGGTCCGTGCCGGGCCGCTGCGACACGATGTTCATCCCGGCGACCAAGCTGGCGCCGCCCGCCGGCGAGCCCGCCCCGCTGGCGATCGTCGCCCAGAGCGGCGCGTTCGCGATCACGCGCCTCGGCCGGCTGGCCGACCTCCACCCGCGGTACCTCGTGACGGTCGGCAACCAGATGGACCTCACGGTGGGCGACCACGTGGCGCACCTGGCGGCCGATCCCGCGATCGCGGTGTTCGGGGTGTACGTGGAGGGGTTCCGGCCGCTCGACGCGGCTCGGTTCGTCGAGGCGGCGCGGTCGATCACGGACGGTGGCCGGACCGTCGTCCTGTACCGCGGCGGGCGGACGACGGCCGGGGCGACGGCCTCGGCCAGCCACACGGCGTCGATCGCGGGCGACGTTGTGGCGACGCGGGCGCTGGCGGAGCAGGCCGGCGTGCTGGTGGCCGACACGCTCGACGAGTTCGACGATCTCGTGCGGACCGCGACGCTGCTGGCCGGACGCGCTATCGCCGGCCGGCGGCTGGGGGCGCTGTCCAACGCCGGCTTCGAGTGCGTGGCGATCGGCGACGCGCTCGGTTCCCTGCGGCTGGCCACGTTCGAGCCCGCGACGGTGACGCGCCTGGGCGAGCTGCTGGCGGGCGCCGGGGCGGGCGACGTGGTCGACGTCCACAGCCCGCTCGACGCCACGCCGATGGCCGCCGACGCGGCGTTCGCGGCGCTCGCCGAGGCCATCCTCGCCACGCCCGAGGTGGACGTCGGCGTCGTGGGGGTCGTGCCCCTCACCGCGGCGCTGCGGACGCTGCCCCGGGCCATCGCCGTGGGGTCGCAGCCGCCCGCGCACGACGAGGACCTCGTCGCGCCCGATGCCGTGGCCGCCCTGCTGGTCGACCTGTGGCGCCGCACGACGAAGGCCTGGGTGGCGGTCGTGGACGCGGGCCCGCCGTACGACCCGTTCGTCGACGCCCTCGAGGCGGGCGGGATCCCGGTGTTCCGGACCGCCGACCGCGCGACGCGGACCCTGGACGCGATCGTCCGCCACCGGCGCTGCTGACGAGGGGTTGACGGGACCGTCATACAACCGTATGGTTGTATCAATGACCACGACCGTCGATCTCGACCGCGTGTTCGCCGCGCTGGCGGACGCCACCCGGCGCGACATCGTCAACCGGGCGATCGCCGGCGACGAGGGCGTCGCCGAGCTCGCGCACCACTACCCGATGAGCTTCGCCGCCGTCCAGAAGCACGTCGCGGTGCTGGAGCGGGCCGGGCTCATCACGAAGCAGCGGACCGGGCGCCGCAAGGTCGTCCGCACCGACCTCGCGGGCCTGCACGCCGCGCGCCGGCTGCTCGACCGCTACGAGGAGCTGTGGCGCGGGCGGATCGAGCGCATGACCGCGCTGATCGCAGACACCTGGGAGGCCGACGCATGACCGTCACCGCCGTACGCAAGAGCCCCGAGACGCTGACCATGACGATCACGGCCGCGTTCAGCGCGTCGCCCGAGCGCGTGTGGCAGCTGTGGGAGGACCCGCGCCAGCTGGAGCGCTGGTGGGGGCCGCCGACGTGGCCGGCCACGATGGACGTCCACGACCTGCGCCCCGGTGGCCGTGTCGCCTACCACATGACCGGGCCGGACGGCGACACGGCGCACGGCTGGTGGGAGGTCGTCGAGGTCGAGCCCCCCCGGCGGCTCGTGGTGCGCGACGGCTTCGCCGACGCCGACGGCAGCCCCAACCCGGACCTCCCGGTCACGACCATGCGGGTGAGCATCGAGGACCTCGGCGAGGGGCGCACCGGCATGTCGATCGAGAGCGTGTTCCCCGACGCCGAGGCGATGGAGCGCGTCCTGGCGATGGGCGCGGAAGAGGGGATGACCCTCGCGATGGGCCAGATCGACGCGATCCTCGCCGGCGACACGGTCGGCCGGCGCTGACAGCGACCGCTCGCGCCGCGTCCCGGACCGATGAGATCGGCCGCCGGACGGCGTCTGAACAGGTATCCAGCAGTTCACCGTCAGGAGAGGCCCCATGACCACGATGACCGAGCCGACCACCCGCACCCTGGATGGTTCCGGAGCGACGCTCACCTACGACGTCCGGAGCAACGACTCGAGCCGCGCCCCCGTGCTGTTCCTGGTCGGTTCGCCGATGGGCGCCGCCGGGTTCACGACCCTCGCGGGCCACTTCACCGATCGCACCGTCGTCACCTACGACCCCCGGGGCGTCGAGCGAAGCGCGAAGGCCGACCCGGCCAGCCAGTCCACGCCTGACGAGCACGCCGACGACCTCCATCGGATCATCGATTCCCTCGACGCCGGTCCGGTCGACCTGTTCGCCAGCAGCGGGGGCGCCGTGAACGCGCTGGCCCTGGTGGCCCGGCACCCCGAGCAGGTCCGCACCCTCGTCGCGCACGAGCCGCCGCTGGCGTCGATCCTGCCCGACCGCGAGGCGGCGCTGGCGGCCAGCCGAGCGGTCCACGAGACCTATCAGCGCCGAGGCTGGGGTGCCGGCATGGCGCACTTCATCACCATCGTCAGCTATCGGGGCACGTTCACCGACGAGATCGCCGGCCAGCCGGGCCCGGATCCGGTGATGTTCGGGATGCCGGCCGAGGACGACGGCTCGCGCACGGACGCGCTGCTGGGCCAGAACATGGTCAGCTGCACGCACTACGAGCCGGACTTCGACGCCCTGCGATCGGCGTCCACGCGGATCGTCATCGCCGCCGGGGCGGAGTCGGAGGGTGAGATGGCGAACCGCGGCGCCCACGCCGCCGCCGAACGCCTGGGCACGACCCCGGTGACCTTCCCCAGCAACCACGGCGGCTTCCTGGGCGGTGAGTACGGGCAGACGGGCGACCCCGACGCCTTCGCGGCCGCCCTGCGCGAGGTCCTGGCCGCCGGCTGACTCGCCGCTGGTCGGTGGTGGCGACTGGCCGCGTAACGGAGTGCCGTCCCCGGCGTCGTCGGGGCAACGCGGAGTCGCGCCGCACAGGCGGTCGCGCCGCGTGCAGGAGGCACGAGCGATGCGTCGCTTGTTCGCCGCCATGGCGTTGGTCGTCGCCATGGCGTTTCCGGCCAGCGCCCTGGCCGATACCACCGGGCCGTACGGCGAGCCCGGTCCGGCCGGCAGCACTGGCGGCATGACGATCGAGATCGGGGCCGTGCACGTCACGGCCAAGGTCGTCGTGGAGTTCGAGGTCGTCGCGACCTGCCAGCCCAAGCCCGCGTCCGAGTACCCGGTCTACAGTGGCTGGGAGAACACCGGAATCACCGTCTGGGTGAAGCAGGCGATCGGGCGGTCGATCGCGTTCGGGTCCGCCGAGACGTACTTCGACGGCGACGAGGTCTGCGACGGGACGCCGCACGTGTTCCTGATGAGCGCGTCGGCGGATCCCTCGGGCGTGCCGTTCAAGAGCGGCACCGCCGTCGTGGCGGCGTCTGGGTACGCGAGCTACTACGTCGAGAACTGGGAAACCGGGGACGGCGACTGGGTCAACGCCCACGCGTCCACCGGCTGGGTGAAGGTCCGGTTGGGCCGGTAG
>CAYJOH010000264.1:0-4290 GCA_964371685.1 uncultured Anaerolineaceae bacterium | reverse complement strand
GGCCGCGCGAGGTGGTCGCGCTCATCGGCCCCAACGGCTGCGGCAAGAGCACGCTGCTGCGCGTCATCGGCGGCCTGATCGCGCCGGACGGCGGCATGGTGGCGCTGGACGGCGATCCCGTGACCGGACCGGACCCGCGGATCGGCCTCGTGTTCCAGGAGCCGCGCCTGCTCGCCTGGCGCTCGGCCGAGGACAACGTCCGCTTCCCGATGGAGCTCGCCGGCTGGCCGGAGTCCCGCCAGGCCGCCCGCGCCGAGGACCTGCTCGGCCTCGTGGGGCTGCGCGAGTTCGCGAAGGCGAAGCCGTCCACGCTCTCCGGCGGCACCCGCCAGCGCGTCTCGATCGCGCGCGCGCTCGCCCTGGAGCCCCGTGTCCTGCTGCTCGACGAGCCGTTCAGCGCCCTCGACGCCCTCACCCGCGAGCGGTTCAACGCCGAGCTGCTGCGGCTGTGGGAGCGGACCGGCACGACGATCGTGCTCGTCACCCACAGCATCCCCGAGGCGGTGTTCCTCGCGGACCGGGTCGTCGTGCTGTCGCCGAGGCCGGGTCGCGTGGTGGCGGAGGTGCCGGTGGACCTGCCGCGGCCGCGACGGGTGGCGGACCTCGACTCCGCGTTCGTCACCTCGGTCGCGGCGGACGTCCGGCGCCACCTCGTCGACACCACGGACGACGCGATCGCGATGGCCGAGGCCGGGGTCGCGATCCCGGCCGGCACCCCGCCCGATGCCCTCCGCCGGCATGCCGACACGGAGCCGGGGACGCCGGCCTGGTTCGACCCATACCGGCCGGAGGACGGGGCATGACCGCGACCACGCCCACGGTCCGTCGCACCGGCCGCCTCGCGCGGCTCGCGGGCCCGGCGGCGGCCAGCCTCGTCGTGTTCGTCATCGCCTGGCAGCTGATCGTGTTCGCCGGCGGCTACCCGCCGTTCATCCTGCCCGGGCCGCTGACCGTCGCGGAGCGGTTCCTGCGGGCCTGGACCGACGGCACGATGTGGCCCCACATGCAGACCACGCTGGTCGAGGTGCTGCTGGGCTTCGCGATCGGCGCCGGGCTGGCGCTGGTGACCGGGGTCCTGCTCGCCCGCTCGCGCCTTGCCGAGCGGCTCCTCAGCCCGTACCTCGTCGCCGCCCAGGCGACGCCGATTCTCGCGCTGGCCCCGCTGATCGCCCTGTGGTTCGGCACCGGGCTGGTGTCGAAGCTGGTCATCACGACGCTGATCGTGTTCTTCCCGGTCGCCGTCGCGACGATGGTCGGCATCCGGTCCGTGGACCCGCGCCTGCTCGAGATGGCCCGCAGCTTCCGGGCGACCGGCTGGCAGGTCGTCACCCGGGTCGAGGTCCCGGCCGCGCTGCCGGCGATCCTCGGCGGGATGCGGGTCGGCGTCACGCTCGCGGTGATCGGCGCCATCGTGGCCGAATGGGCGGGCGGCGAGACCGGCCTCGGCGTGCTGATCAACGTCGCCCGCGGCTCCCTGTTCGACATCCCGCTCATGTTCGCCACCCTGCTCACGCTCGCGTTGACCGGCGTGGCGCTGTACCTCGCGATGCTTCTCGTCGAGCGCCGGCTGGTCGGCGACCGATGAGCCACCACAACGCCCAGGAGGTTCCAAGACCCGTGCGACCCACCCGCCCCCGCCTCGCCGTCCGGCCCATCGGAGCCGTCGTCGCGGCCCTCGCCGTCCTCGTCGCCGCCTGCGGGGGCTCTACGCCGCCCTCGCCGTCGCCCGCGACCCCGCTCGTCGTCGGCCTGGGCTACATCCCGAGCGTCCAGTTCGCCCAGTTCTACCTCGCCGACCAGGCGGGCTACTACCGCGACGCCGGCCTCGAGGTCACGCTCCAGAACAAGATCGACCCGGACCTGATCACGCTGCTCGGGCAGGGCTCGATCGACATCGGCAGCGGCGACGGCACCTCGGTCATCCCGGCGGTCAGCCAGGGCATCCCGGTGGTCTACACGTCCACGATCTACGGCACGTTCCCGGCGATCGTCGTGGCCCGCGCCGACTCCGGCATCGCGACCGCCGCCGACCTGCGCGGCAAGAAGATCGGCCTGCCGGGCAAGTTCGGGACCTCGTGGATCCAGCTCCAGGCGCTGCTCGCCTCGGCGGACCTGACCGAGGCCGACGTGGAGCTCGTCCTGTACCCGGACTTCGGCCAGACGGCGGCCCTCCAGCAGGGCGCCGTGGACGCCGCGACCGGCTTCGCGAACAACGAGCCGATCGTCCTCCGGCGGGCCGGCATCGAGCCCGTCGTGCTGGGCATCGACGACGTCACGCCGCTGCCGGGACCCGGCCTCGTGACCGGGCGGGCGACGCTGGACTCGAAGCGCGACGCCCTGGCCGCGTTCACCGCCGCCACGCTGCGGGCGATGGACGAGATCGCCGCGGATCCCCAGAAGGGCCTGGACGCGACGTTCGCCGCCGTGCCGGACCTGGCCGCGGATCCCGCGCTCCAGCGCGAGATCCTCGACGCCACGATCGCGACCTGGACCAACAACCGGACCAAGGCCCCGTTCGGGTCGATCGACCGCGACGGCTGGCAGCAGTCGCTGGACTTCATGACCTCGCTGGGCCTGGTGCCCAACCCGGTCACGGTGGACCAGCTGGTGGACGACTCGCTGCTGCCCTGAGGCGCGATGGGGGAGGCCCGGCCCGTGCGATCGGGCCATCGGGCCGTTTCCCGGCGGCGGTCGCGTGCCCCATCGTCTGCGCCCGGCGGTGACCGGGTCGTCGCGTGACGGCCCCGCCGCGGACGAGGATGCAGATGGACGCGGTCCACGTGGGCGCCCTGTGGGTCCACACCCTGGCGATGGTGATCGTGCTCGGCTATTACGGGATCCTGGCCCGGATCGTGCTGCCGGCGCTGCGCCGGAGCCTCGACGGCCCGGGCCTGGCGGTCGCCGTCCCGGCCGTGGAGCGGCGGGCGCTGCCCTTCGTCCTTGCCGCCGCCGTCGCGTTCATCGTCACCGGCGCCTACCTGCTCGTCGTCGACGAGCGCTACACCGGCATCGGCGACTTCACGTCGTCGTGGTCCACGCTGATGCTGGTGAAGCACCTCGTGATCGTCGTGATGCTCGCCCTGGCGGTCGTGGTGGACCGCCTCGCGCGCTCGGTCGGCGAGGCGACGGACGAGGGCCGCGGGCAGGTCCTCGACGTCCTCGTGCTGGTCGCGGACGGGGCGACGGCCATGGGGGCGATCGCCCTGCTGCTGACGGCGATCGCCCAGCTGGGCTGAACGCCGGCGCGCCGATTCCCGAAGGGCACTGGCCCGAACGAAGCCCATCGCGCATCGATCCTCGAGGCCGCGTGTCGCCTCACGCGGACGTGCTACGGTCCCACCCGAGCCCGTAGCTCAGTGGCAGAGCAGGGGACTTTTAATCCTCGGGTCCTGGGTTCGAATCCCAGCGGGCTCGCCAGCCTTGATGAAGAACGCAGAATGCCCCGACTTAGACAGCTGCTGCGTCAGGGCGCGCGCGGCGGGCTCATTCGCACGACCCCTTCTGCCGCTTGATCCTCACGACCTGGAACGACGGGACCGTGGTGTTGCCGCCGGCCTGCGTGTCATAGCTGTACGACCCGAGCCCGACCACGCTCATGGCGACGATGTCGCCCTCGACGAAGTCCGAGAGCTGGTCGACATCGCCGGCGAACGCGGCGTTCTCACCGTCGAGCGCCCAGTAGTCCTCGCGCCGGTACGAGGCATAGCCGAGGAACCCATCCGCACCCGTTGCGGCGTCGAACTGCCAGATGCAGGCCCAGAGCTTGTAGCCCTTCCCGATGTACGTGTCCGGCGACTTCACGACCTTCTGCCAGGCCCGCTTCGAGAGCTCCACGTACTTGGCTGGCAGCGTGATGGGCGGAAGGGTCTCATCTGGCGTGGGCTCGTCGGCAGGTTCGACGGTCGCCGCTACATCGGGCGGCACTGTCGATGTCGCGGCCGGATCGGCCGGGCTTCCCGCGCATCCTGTCAGCAGAAGGCCGGCGGCCAGACCGACGGCCAAGAGTCGTGTGCGCATCCCCCAAACCTCCCACCGGTTCAGCCCGCCATTGGGTGGCGTCGCCGACAATCATGCATCGGCTCCGTACTCGTGGACGCGATCGAGCGCGACCGGCGGTTCAGGGACACGCGCGCCGCCCAGACGGGAGACCCAGAAAGGCGCACGAGTCGACATGCGGATCCTGGACCTGGGCCACTCGCACTCGGCGCTTCGCCCGCGGCGACGACGTGGCTGCGGACACCCGGTTCCGGAGATGATCCCCTTGCGCTTGGGCCCCAGTGACTTCCTCGC
>CAYJOH010000263.1:2185-4295 GCA_964371685.1 uncultured Anaerolineaceae bacterium | reverse complement strand
GGCTTCACGTGGCTCGGCTCGCCGGCGTAGATCGTGGAGATCGGCACCCAGGCCAGCGTCCAGCCGTTGCGCAGGCAGACGGCGATCATCTCCACCTCGAGCTCGAAGCCGGTCTCGCGGCTGTCGAGCATCGCCGCCATCAGCCGCCGGCCGAGGAGCCGGTAGCCCGACTGGTTGTCCGGCACGTGCTGCCCCACCGCCCACGAGAACAGCGCCGTGCCCAGCGTGTTGGACAGCCTGCGGACCGGCGGCATCCGGGCGAAGTCGCGGCGGCCGATGACGAGCTCCGGCCGCGGGCCGCGGGCGCCGTCGGCCGAGAACGCGGCCACGAAGCGCGGGATCTCGTCGGGGTCGTGCTGGCCGTCCGCGTCGAGCGTCAGGACCGCGTCCCAGCCCTCGTCCAGCGCGCGCCGGAAGCCCGCCCGGAGCGCCGCGCCCTTGCCCTGGTTGGGGACCTGGCGGACGACCTCGGCGCCGGCCGCCTCCGCGTTGCTCGCCGTGTCGTCGGTGGAGCCGTCGTCCACGACCAGCACCGGCAGGTGCCGGCGGGCGGCCGCCACGACGCCCCCGATGCGCGGCCCCTCCTGGTAGCCCGGGATCAGCGCCAGGATCCGCGTCATCGCGGCCCGTCGTCCGCCTTGCCGGCTTCGGCCACGACGTCCCCGTCGACCTCCTCGGCCTGCGACAGCACCTGGTCCCGGGTCGCGACCATGTTGTGCAGGCGGTGGCCGTGCTCGATCGTCGCCTCGACGACCTCGTCCTCCGGCCCGCTCGCCTCCCAGCCGCAGGCGCAGCGGGTGCGGATCCGCCGCTCGCTCATCGGCGCGTTCATCGCTCCTCCATGCTCAGCCGAGGTTTCGGAACGGCTCCGGCACGTACCCCGCCAGCGCGGCCTGCCACGCGGGTGACAGCTCGCCGCGCACCACCGGATCATCCACCGCCAGCCAGGCCAGGTGCCGGAGCGCGTGCTCGACGACCTGGTCGGTGGCGATGTCCCGGGGCGCGACCGTCGCCTCGGATCGGGCCAGGTCCGCGCGCCCGATCGGCCGGCTGCCCATCGACCCCACGCGCCCGGCGTCGATCACGACCACGAAGCTCAGGATCACGGCGTCGCGGTCCCGGCGCCAGGACGTGGAGTGGACGAGCAGCGGATCGCCCACGACGTCGCGCACGATCCGGTCCACGACCTCCACGGGGTGGTCCACCGCGCCGAGCTCGAGGTACCAGGGCGCCGCGCCGCAGGGCCCGGTCAGCTCGAGGACCTCGCCGTTCAGCCAGACCACGAACACCTCGGCCTGGACCGGCCCCTCGACATCCCAGCCCGCCGGCGTCCGCGTCATGCCCGGATCATGAGCGCCGGGGCCACGGTCACTCCGCGGCGAACTGGAGGCTCTTGACGACGGGCGCGGCCTGGCCGATGAAGGCGTCGATCTGCGACCCCTCGAAGTCGTCGATGTCCACGATCAACGAACCACCCGCCGGCAGGTCGAGCAGGTACAGCCGCAGTCGCTCGCCGCCCGCGATCACCCAGCGCAGCTCCGTCCCCGGCTCAACCAGGAGCGGGACCGTGGGCAGGCCATCGGCGAACGGGCACGACGCCGTCCAGTCGGCGGCGATCCCGATGTCGATCGAGGCGCCGCGCAGACCGCCCACGGTGACCATCGCCGGGCTGCTCACGGCGAGCCCCGGCAGGCCACGGATCCAGGCCACGAGCTCGGTGGACGTCGTCCCCACGCCGGGCGCCGGCTCGATCGGGCAGCTGGGGTCCTGGGACGCGGCCACGGCGCCGCGGAACAGGTGGATGCCCACCAGGTCCTGGCCCGCCGGCCGCAACTGCAGGTAGCCCGCCGAGTCCGAGGCCAGCACCCAGCCGTCGGGCAGCGTGTACGTGACGGCAGGCTGGAACACCGCCGACGTGTACGTGCCGGCGGGCATCGGCGTCTCCGGCACGGGGGTGGGTGAGCCCGGAGCGCCCGAACCGCCGCAGGCGGCCACGACCAGCGCGACGAGGATGACGACGATCCGGTCCGGACGCACGACTGGGTGCCCCTCCTCCTGGATGGCGCTGGACGCCCCCGCATTCTGCCTTGCGCCAGCGGATCGTGCGACC
>CAYJOH010000263.1:0-2085 GCA_964371685.1 uncultured Anaerolineaceae bacterium | reverse complement strand
CCAGGACCTGCGTCTCCGTTGACCGTAGGGGTCGGATCACTTATTCTCGATAATCGATGATCAACGGAGGAGGCACGGTGGCGGAGCTCGACAGGTTCAGGCTCGACGGGCGGGTCGCCCTCATCCCGGGCGGCGGTGGCGCGATCGGGTCCGCGATCGGGTCCGCGCTCGCGGGCGTGGGCGCCAAGGTCGTGGTCGTGGACCGGACGCCGGATCGGGCCGACGAGGCCGCGGCGCGGGCCTGCGCCCTGGGCGGGATCTGCAAGGGCGTGACCGCGGACGTGACCAGGGAGGAAGACGCCGAGCGCATCGTCAAGGAGACGATGGACGCCTACGGCCGCCTGGACATCATCGTCAACGCCGTGGGCGGGGGCGCCGGCAAGGTCCTGTTCGACGCCGAGGTCTACCCGCGCGACGCCTGGGACTGGATCTACGAGCTCAACGTCCGCAGCACGCTCGTCGCCACCCAGCCGGCGGTGCGGGCGATGATCGCGAGCGGCAACGGCGGCCGGGTGGTCAACATCTCGTCCGTCCGTGCCCTGCTGGGGATCAACGCCGGCTACTCCGCCTACGTCGCGGCCAAGGGCGCCATCAGCTCGCTCACCCGCCAGTGGGCGACCGAATGGGCCAAGCACGGCATCACGGTCAACGCGATCTCGCCCACCTTCGTGGACACGCCGCAGGTGGCGATGCTTCTCGACGACCCCGCGTTCAAGGCCGGCGTCGTCAACCGGATCCCCCTCCGCCGCGTCGCCGGGACCGAGGACCTGACGGGCGCCGTCCTGTTCTTCTGCTCGGATGCGGCAGCCTTCGTCACCGGCCAGATCCTGGGGATCGACGGCGGCCTCACAGCGACCCAGTAGCGTGCGCCGGCGGCCCGCGGGAGCGTCGCCTCGGCCTTCGGAAGGAACAGACCAGAGATGGACGACACGACCGGGTTCGCGATGGAATCGGTCACGCCCAACGTGTTCACCCACACCAGGCTCCGAGGCTGCAACCCGAGCTTCGTGACCACCTCGGACGGCGTGGTGGTGATCGACACGCCCCAGCTGCCCACCAAGGCCGTGGCGATGCGCAAGCTCGCCGAGTCGCACGGCCCGATCCGCTACCTGGTCAACACCGAGCACCACGTCGACCACATCTTCGGCAACTACTACTTCCGGGGCGCCGGCACGGTCGTCAACCACCGGGGCCTGTACGAGCGGTTCATGGTCGTGTTCCCGGAGCTGGACCCGTTCGCCTACGCCTACGAGTCCGTCCCGGGCGACAACCCCAAGGGCACGGACCTCGACGACCCCGAGGCGCTCGCGCTGTGGCCGGACCGCGACGAGTACTACCGCGATCCCAACAAGGGCAAGATCGTGTTCACCGGCGACCTGACGCTCCACGTCGGCGATCACACGTTCAACCTGCTCCACACCCCCGGCCACACCCCCGGCCAGCTCGCGGTCCACGTGCCCGAGGAGCGGGTCGTGTTCACGGGCGACACGGTCTTCTCGGGCTGCCAGACGTGGCTGATGACCTCGGACGTGGACGAATGGCTCGAGGCGCTGGAGCGGATCCGGACGCTGGACGTGGACTGGATCTGCCCGGGCCACGGGCCGGTGGTGCCGAAGTCGTACCTCGACGTCCAGCGCTCGCACCTGATGGAGTGGAAGGCCGCCGTGGCGACCGCGATCGCGAACGGCTGGAGCCGCGACGAGACGATCGCCCGGATCAGCTTCCGGGACCGCTTCGGGCCCGTGGACATCGGCCAGGGCTACATGCTCGACTACATCCAGTCCCGCAATGCCGCGGCGCTGTACGACAAGCTGACCGGGAGCAGGCCCCAGCTGACCGCCCCCGACGGCACCCCGGCGAAGCCGGTCGGCGCCCGCTGACCCGTCACGCCGTTCCCGGAGGAGGCTTCCCCGTGCCCGAGACCATGCAGGCGCTCGTCGTCCTCGAGCCCAGTCGCCTCGAGATCCAGGAGGTGCCGGTCCCGGTCCCGGGGCCGAACGAGGTCCTCGCGCGCGTCCGCGCGGTGTCGATCTGCGGCACCGACGCCCACCTGATCCGGGGCGACTACCCGGGCTTCTGGCCGCC
>CAYJOH010000262.1:0-4307 GCA_964371685.1 uncultured Anaerolineaceae bacterium | reverse complement strand
GCGGCCTCCCGGAGGCGGCGGTCGAGGCCGCCCACCGCGCGCAGCTCGCCGAGCAGCCCCACCTCGCCGATGGCGACCGTGCCGGGCACCAGCGGCCGGTCGCGGAGCGACGACGCCAGCGCGAGCGCGAGCGGCAGGTCGAGGCCCGGCTCGGTCACGGTCAGGCCGCCCGCCAGGTTGGCGTACACGTCGTGGCCGGACAGCCCGATCCCGGCCCGCCGGCCGAGGACCGCGACCAGCAGCGCGAGGCGGTTCGGGTCCACGCCCGAGGCCGTGCGGCGGGGCGACGGGGCGGCGGTGGGCGCCACCAGCGCCTGGACCTCCACCAGCAGCGGGCGGGATCCCTCGAGGACGGGCGCGACGACGCTCCCGGGCGCCGGCGTGTCGTGCTCGGCGAGGAAGGCCCGCGCCGGGTCCGCGACCTCGTCGAGGCCGCGCTCCCCCATCTCGAACACGCCGACCTCCTCGGTGGAGCCGTACCGGTTCTTGGCGGCCCGGAGCAGCCGCAACCCGCCCGTCCGGTCGCCCTCGACCGAGAGCACGACGTCCACCAGGTGCTCGAGCGTCTTGGGGCCCGCCAGGGTGCCGTCCTTGGTCACGTGCCCGACCAGCACGATCGGGATCCCGTCGGCCTTGGCCAGCTCCATCAGCCGCAGCGTGGACTCCCGCACCTGGCCCACGCTGCCGGGCGGGCCGTCGAGCTCGTCCGAGGCCACCGTCTGCACCGAATCCACGAGCAGCAGCGCCGGCCGCTCGCTGCGGGCGAGCTCCACGATCCGCCCGACCTCGGTCTCGGCGACCACGCGGATGGCGTCGCCGGCGGGCCCGCTGGTCAGCCCCAGGCGCACCGCGCGGAGCCGGACCTGGCTGGTCGACTCCTCGCCCGTGGCGTACAGGACGACGCCGCCCGGCCCGCCGCCGGTCCCGCGGGCGATGCCCGCCGCCACCTGGAGCAGGAGCGTGGACTTGCCGATCCCCGGCTCGCCGCCGAGCAGCACGACCGACCCCGCGACGAGCCCCCCGCCCAGCACCCGGTCCAGCTCGCCGATGCCCACGGGACGGCGCGCCTCGGCGGCGGTGTCGGGGTGGGACAGCGCGACCGGCACGGCCGCGGAGCCGGCGATGGCGGCGGCGGACGGGCGCCTCGGCTCCTCGCGGACCACGGTCTCGACGAGCGTGTTCCACTCGCCGCAGGTCCGGCACTGGCCCTCCCAGCGCAGGACGGACGCGCCACAGGACTGGCAGACGTACCGGCTCTGTGCGCGGGCCATCAGCGGCGCTCGCGGCGGCCGCTAGACGGCTTCGACCGGGGTCTTCGCCTCGGTGGCGGTGATCGCCAGACCCTTTCCGTCCGGGTCGAGGTCAACCACGATCGAGTCGCCGGGCTGGTAGCGCCCGAGCAGCAGGTGCTCGGCCAGCGGGTCCTCGATCAGGTTCTGGATGGTGCGGCGCAGCGGACGGGCACCGTAGGCGGAGTCGTAGCCCAGCTTGATCACGTGCTCCTTGGCGGGCTGCGTGATCTCGAGGCTCATGCCCTGCGCCGTGAGCTGATCGCGAACCCGCTTGAGGAGCAGGTCCACGATCTTGGTGATCTCCTCGACGGTGAGGCTGCGGAACACGACGGTGGCGTCGATCCGGTTCAGGAACTCCGGGCGGAAGTTGGACTTCAGCTCGGCCTGGACCTTCTCCTTCATCAGGTCGTACGACGCCGTGGCGCGCTCCTCGACGGTCTCGCCCTGCCGCCGGAAGCCGAGGCTGGAGTTGGTCTGGATCTTCGCGGCCCCGAGGTTCGAGGTCATGATGATGATCGTGTTGCGGAAGTCCACGCGGCGCCCCTTGGCGTCCGTGAGGTGCCCGTCCTCCAGGATCTGGAGGAGGATGTTGAACACCTCCTGGTGGGCCTTCTCGATCTCGTCGAGCAGGATCACCGCGTAGCTCTTGCGGCGCACGGCCTCGGTCAGCTGGCCGCCCTCGTCGAACCCGACGTAGCCTGGCGGCGCGCCCACCAGCCGGCTCACGTTGTGGCGCTCCATGAACTCGCTCATGTCGAGCTTGATGAGCGTGTCCTCGGAGCCGAACATGAACTCGGCGAGCGCCTTGGCGAGCTCGGTCTTGCCGACGCCGGTGGGACCCAGGAACACGAACGAGCCGATGGGGCGCTTGGGGTCCTTGAGGCCGGCCCTCGCGCGCCGGACGGCCCGCGAGACGATCTCGATCGCCTCCTCCTGGCCGATGATCCGGTTGTGGAGGACCTCCTCCATCTTGAGCAGCCGCTCGGACTCCTCCTGCGCGATGCGAGTCACCGGGATCCCGGTCCACATCGCCACGACCTGGGCGATCTCCTCGTCGTCCACCTTGGGCGTCTCGCCGGACACCGTGGACTGCCAGTCCGCGCGGAGCTTGTCCACCGTCTCGCGGGAGGTCGCCTCTGCCTCGCGGAGCGTCGCCGCCTGCTCGTACTCCTGGGCGTTGATCGCGGCGTCCTTCTCCTTGGTGATCCGGTCCAGGTCCTTCTGCGCGGCGCGCAGCTCGGGCGGGGCGGAGGAGTGGCGGAGGCGGACGCGGCTGGCGGCCTCGTCGATGAGGTCGATCGCCTTGTCGGGCAGGTGGCGGTCCGTGATGTAGCGGATCGAGAGGTCCGCCGCGGCACGCACGGCGTCGTCCGTGATCTGGACCTTGTGGTGCTGCTCGTAGCGCTCGCGGATGCCGACCAGGATCTCGATCGTCTGCTCGAGCGTGGGCTCGTCCACCATCACCGGCTGGAAGCGCCGCTCCAGCGCCGCGTCCTTCTCGATGTACTTGCGGTATTCGTCCAGCGTGGTGGCGCCGATGCACTGGAGCTCGCCGCGCGACAGCGGCGGCTTGAGGATGTTCGCGGCGTCGATCGCGCCCTCCGCCGCGCCCGCGCCGACGAGCGTGTGGAGCTCGTCGATGAACAGGATCGCGTCGTTGGTGTTGCGGAGCTCCTCGATGATCTTCTTGAGGCGCTCCTCGAACTCGCCGCGGTACTTGGTGCCGGCGACCAGCGAGCCGATGTCCAGCGTGAGCACCCGCTTGTTGAGCAGGATGTCCGGGACGTCGCCGGCGACGATGCGGTGCGCGAGCCCCTCCGCGATGGCGGTCTTGCCGACGCCGGGCTCGCCGATCAGGGCCGGGTTGTTCTTCGTCTTGCGGCCCAGGATCTGGATGACCCGCTCGATCTCCTTCTCGCGGCCGATGACCGGGTCCAGCTTGTCCGCGCGCGCGGCCTCGGTGAGGTTGATGCCCAGGGCGTCCACGGTCGGCGTCTTGCTGGCCCGCTTGGTCTCCTGCGCCGGGCCGGCGGACGAGCTCTGCGACAGGACGCGGATGACCTCGTGGCGGACCTTGTCCAGGTTCACGCCCAGGCTCTCGAGGACGCCTGCGGCGATGCCCTCGCCCTCGCGGACGAGGCCCAGCAGCAGGTGCTCGGTGCCGATGTAGTTGTGGCCGAGGCGCCGCGCCTCGTCGATGGCCAGCTCGATCACGCGCTTGGCGCGCGGGGTGAGCCCCACCTCGCCGACGACCGGGCGATCCCCGCGCCCGATGATGAACTCGACCGCGGTCCGCACCTTGGCGAGCTCGACGTTCATGTTCTCGAGCACGCGCGCCGCGACGCCCTCGCCCTCGCGCACGAGCCCGAGGAGGAGGTGTTCCGTCCCGATGTAGTTGTGGTTGAACCGCTGCGCCTCGTCCTGCGCGAGCGTCAGGACCTTGCGTGCGCGATCCGTGAACTTGTCGAAGCGATCCATCCAGACGCGGTCTCCCTGGTCGCTGAGGCGACCTTCGGGCCATCCTAGCACCCTGCCTCAGGGGGAGCGACATCCCCCGGACGGCGGGTCCGCGACCACCCGGATGGGTCGTCGCGTGTACCCATTGTTCGCTACTCGACGCCGTCCGGAGGCATCGGGACGGTCCGTTCCTGGTGAAGGAATCGAAACGACCCGCCGGGGACCGGCGGGGCGGCTGTCGGTATCCGGGCCCGGGCGGGCCCGCGGCGCACGCCTTCTCGGCGTCAGCCTCCGTCGCTGCCTCGGCGGTCTCGTCCTCGGCGGCCTCGGCAACCTCGACGATCTCCTCGGCGACGATCGCCTCGGCGACGGCTTCGGCCTCGACGGCCTCGGCCTCCTCGACGACGATCTCTGCCTCGATCGCTTCCGCGACCGCCTCGGCCTCGACGGCTTCGGCAACCTCGGCAACCTCCTCGGCGGCGATCGCCTCCTCGATCGCCTCGGCCTCGACGGCCTCGGCAACCTCGAGGACGGCCTCGGCTTCCGCGGGATCCTCGA
>CAYJOH010000261.1:0-4309 GCA_964371685.1 uncultured Anaerolineaceae bacterium | reverse complement strand
GAACGACCCGTTGTAGAAGTACGAGGTCCGGGTCCGCTCGGGCCCGCCGCGCACGCCCGGGCCGCGCTCCGCGCGCGCGAGCCAGCCGCGGTCCGCCTGCATCCAGGCGTCGTGTTCGCGCTCGAAGCCGGCGACCGCGAGCACGGCCTCCCCGCATACCTCGGCCCCCAGGCCGTCGCCGGGCGCCGTGCCGTCGAGGAACAGCTCGTCGACCGCCCCGCCGCCGGACGCGCGCAGCCCGGTCCACGGATCCACGGCCACCTCTGCCAGCCCGTCGGGCACGGTGAACCGGTTGATGCTCCAGCCGGCCGTCGCCTCCTGGAGGAACCCCTGCCACACGTAGGTCGTGACCTGGATCGAGAACAGCGGGTCACGGGGCGTGCTCACCAGCGAGTTGTCGGAGTTGCCGTTCCAGGCGCCGACCACGAGCGCGTACTCGCCGGCCGCCCGCTCCTTTGCGTTGGGTGCCGCGATGTAGCCGTAGGCGTTGAGGTCGCGGGCGTCGTTGTTGGTGCCCGTCTTGAGCGTCGCGGGCCGCCGCCGCCCGTCGTCGCGGATGCGGAACTCGCCCCAGTACGGGTTCTGCTGCGGGTCGGTGTTGCCGGCCAGGATGTCGGTGACGATCGCGGCCGCGCCGCGGTCCAGCACCTGCTCCGGCTCGGCGCGGTCCGCCTCGGTCAGCCGCTCCGTGCCAGTGCCGTCGGTGACGGTCAGGATCGTCGTCCGGTCCACCCGTTGCCCGCCGTTGGCCAGCGTGCCGTAGGCGCGCACGAGGTCGACCGGCAGCACCTCCTCCACGCCCAGCGCGAACGAGAGCCCGGCGTCGACCTTGCCATCGCGGAACGCGATGCCCAGGTCCTCGGCCTTCGTCTGGACCTGGTCGTTGCCGACCACGGCCAGCGCCTTGACGGCCGGGATGTTGAGCGAGAACGACAGGGCGTCGCGCACGCGCACGGGTCCCCGCTCGAGGTTGTCGGCGTCGGTGGGCGTGTAGTTGCCACCGAAGTCCGTGACCACGTCCATGAACATCGAGGCGGCCGTGATCCGGCGCGCGTCGATGCCGGTCGCGTACACGATCGGCTTGAACGCGGACCCGGGCTGGCGCCAGCCGTCCGCGAGGACGTCGAACCGGGGCTGGAACCGCTTGGTCGCCCGCGTGGCGTTGTAGTCCGCGCTGCCGACGTAGGCGATGATCTCGCCCGTCTGGTAGTCGAGCGCGACGAGCGCCCCGTTGCGCAGCGTCTTGTCGCGGAGGTTCCGCATCCAGGGCTCGTAGCTGAGGCCCAGCGCCCTTGCCGCGGCCCGCGGGTTCGACGCGTGGGGCACGATGGTGGCGGCCTTGACCCACTTCTCGGCGATGCCCTGGAGCTCGAGGTCGAGCGTGGACGTGACCACCAGGCCGCCGCGCTCGACGACCGGGCAGGTCTCGGCGTCGGGGCACAACCGGGCGGTCAGCTCGCGCCGCACCTGCCACACGAAATGCGAGGCCTTCCAGCCGGGCTTCGCCTGCGGCGCGAGCACGACGGGCTCGGCACGGGCGGCGTCGAAGTCGGCGGCCGTGAACGTGTCGCCGGTGAGCGGCGTGCGATCGTCCTCCATCAGGGTCAGCACCCGGTTCCGGCGCACGACGATCGGCGCGTCGGCCGGGACCACGAGGCGGGACTCCGTGCACGCCGCGTCCTCTGCCTGGACGGCGTCGAGGCACTCCTCGACGGCGTTGGCCACGAGGTCGTAGCTCGACGGGGACTGGGGGAGCGCGGCGATGATCGCCGCCTGGGCGAGCGTGAGGTCCGCCAGCTCCACGCCGAAGTAGCCCTTCGCCGCCGCCTTCACCCCGTACGAGTCGTTGCCGTAGTAGTTCTGGTTGAGGTAGGCGGCCATGATCCGCCGCTTGCCATCCACCCCCGGGAAGGCCTGGGTCAGCCGGATCGACTGGACGATCTCGCGAACCTTGCGCTCGGCCGACACCTGGGTCTGCGCGCTGCCGTCCTCGGTGAGCAGCCGCTGGCGGACCAGCTGCTGGGTGATCGTCGAGGCGCCGCGCGGCTTGCCGCGGATGGCGTCGATGCCGGCCACGACGATGCCCACGGGGTCGAAGCCGGAGTTCTCCCAGAACGTCTTGTCCTCGATCGCCGTCGTGGCGTCCACCAGCACCGGCGGGACCTCGTCGAACGTGACGACCTCCCGGTTGAACTCGCCGAACCGGGCGAGCTCGATCGTGCCCGTGCGGTCGTAGATCACCGACTGCTCGGGGAGCACGATCTCCTCGAGGCGGGCGGGGTCCGGGAGGTCCTGGATCAGGCCCGTGAACCGGACCACGGCCACGACCGAACCGGCTGCGCCAAGCACCACCAGGGCGACGAGCAGCAGCAGGCCCATCGTGGCGGCGGCGCCCATCCCGCGGCGGGGGGCGCGTCGGGCGCGCGGGGCCGGCCCGGTGCCGTATCGATCGTCCGTCATCGCTGGAAGGATGCCCTGCCGCGGCGGATCGTGCCGTCACGGGCAGGCCCCACCGCGTGACGTGCGGGTGACAGAGCCCGCGGTCAGCCCTTGCGCAGGGCGTCGCGGATGTCGGTCAGGAGCTTGACCTCGTCGGACGGCTCGGGCGGGGCCGCCGGGGGCTCCTTGATCAGCATCCTGCCGATCCAGAACACGACGAACGCCACGACCACGAACACGATGACCGTGTTGATGAACGCGCCCCAGCGGATCGCGACCTCGGTCGCGGGGTCGCCGGCGACGGCATCCTTGAGCACGATCTTGAGGTTCGCGAAGTCCACGCCGCCGAGGGCGACGCCGATGGGCGGCATGATGATGTCGCTCACCAGCGAGTTGACGACGGTGCCCAGGCTGGTGCCGATGATCACGCCGATGGCCAGCGCGAGCGCGTTGGACCTGGTCAGGAACACCTTGAACTCCGAGAGCATCCTCGTCCTCCCTTGAATCCGGTTGGGCGCCTGGTCGAGGCCTACGGTACGCCTCGCCGGGTGCCGGCGGTCGGGCTCCGAGCGCGTCAGCCGATGAGCCGGTGCCGGACGCGGAGCAGCTCGGCCACGCCCCACGCCTGCCAGGGACAGCCGCGCGGCTCGTGCGGCGGCTCCGGCTCGAGGACCTCCGGGATGGCGCCGGTGGCGTCGGGGTCGAGGGCCCTCAGGGCGTCATCCAGCGCCATGCGCGCCGCATCCTCGTCCCGGTACCGGGCGACGGCGTCGATCCAGGGGCCCAGCGGCCAGGTCCAGGCCGTGCCCTGGTGGTACGCGGCGTCGCGCACCTCCGCGGGACCCTGGAACCGGGCCCGGTAGCCGGGCTCGAACGGCGCCAGCGACCGGACCCCGCCCGGGACGACGAGGTGCCGCTCGACGACGTCGAGGATCCGCCGACCGAGGTCCGTGTCCACGAGCGGGTGGGGCAGCGACAGCGCGAGGAGCTGGTTCGGGCGGAGCGACGCGTCGTCGCCGGAGGGGCCGTCGACCACGTCCGCCAGCCAGCCGACGTCGGGCCGCGGGAAGCGGACGCGGAACGAGGACTCGGCACGGGCGGCGCCGTCATCGTGGCGCGCGGCCACCCCGTCCTCGCCGGCCCGTCGGGCCCAGCCGGCCGCGCGCCGGAGCGCGTTGACCCACAGCGCCTGGATCTCGACCGGCTTGCCGTGCCGAGGGGTGACCGGCATGCCGGCGACCTTCGCATCCATCCAGGTCGGCTGGACGTCGCCCTCGCCGGCCCGGACCAGCCCGTCGGCCGGATCCACGCCGATCCCGAACCGCGTCCCGTCGCGGTACGCGGCCAGGATCGCCTCCACCGCCGGCCGGAGCGCGCGGGCAAGCGACGGGTCGCCGGTCGCCGCCTCGTGCTCGCCGATGGCATGGACGAACCACAGCGGCGCGTCCACTGAATGGTAGGTGGGCTCGCCGCCAGCCTCGGGGAAGTGGTTGGGCAGCAGGCCGTCGCGGACCAGGCCGGCCCACGTCCGGAGGATGCCGGCCGCCTCCTCGTGGCGCCCGGTGGCGAGGGCGAGGCCGGGCAGCGAGATCATCGTGTCGCGGCCCCAGTCGCCGAACCACGGGTAGCCGGCGATCACGGTGCGGCCCGGGTCGGCGACGGCGTGATCCGCCGTCCCGCCCGCGCCAGTCGGTCGGCGGACGAGGAAGCGGTCGGCGGCGAGCACCAGGGCCGCCGTGCGCGTGTCGCCCGGGCGCACGTGCGCGGTCGCCAGCAGCCCGTCGGCACGCGTGCCGGCCGCGCGCAGCGCCTCGCCGGCCCGGCGCGGGTCGGGGCTGGCGGCGATGGACCCCGCCTCGCTCCCCAGGAC
>CAYJOH010000260.1:0-4320 GCA_964371685.1 uncultured Anaerolineaceae bacterium | reverse complement strand
CTCAAGGACGGCCTCACCAAGCTTCGCGTCAAGCGCGAGGAGCTGGTCCAGAAGCGCGACGAGCTGGTCAGCCGGGCGAAGATGGCCCAGGCCCAGATGCAGGTCCAGCAGACCATCAAGGACGTCTCGGTCCTCGATCCGACCTCGGAGCTCAACCGCTTCGAGGAGCGCATCCGGCGCCAGGAGGCGATGGCCCGCGGGATGGAGGAGGTCGGGGTGTCCTCGCTCGAGGACCAGTTCGCGGAGCTGGAGAGCGGCGAGGACGAGCTCGAGGTCGAGACGCGCCTGGCCGAGATCAAGGGGCTCCCCAGCGGCGCCCCCGCGCTGTCGTCGGGCGACACGGCGGGCTGACGGTCCGCCGGGGCGGGTGTCGCGACGGTGCGGCGCCTCCCCCCCCCCCCCCCCGCTCCGCCCCCTCCCCGCCGCGGCCGGTCCGGCAGGACCGGCTACTCGGCCGCGGCGATCCAGACCGGGTCGCCGCGGGTGACGTTCATTCCCGCCGCGGCGCTGGCCTCGTAGCGGATGACCGCCACCCAGTCCCACGCGTCCACGAGCATCCCGTACTCGCCGGGCCGCACGTCGCTGTAGGCGACGATCCGGCGCGCCCGCACCGACGTCGCCGTCGTTGCGATCTCCACGTACCACCCGACCTCGCGCGGGGGGGTCGCGTGGGCGGCCGGGCGGACGTTGAGCCGGATGTTGCCGAAGCGATCCACGTCCAGGACCGCGCCGTGGACCCGGCCCACCGACGCATCGGCGTCGTCGATGCTGAGGCTGGCCAGCTCGACGATGTCGATCGGCATGCCGATGGACTCCAGCGCCGCCCCGGCGGCCAGGTGCCCGGCCGCGGGCGCGAACACGTCACGGCCGTGGAACACCGCGGACACCCGGGCCGAGCCGACGGCCGCCGGGTCGATCTCGACCGCAGCGGTGGCACCGCCCAGCGACTTCCAGGCCAGGGACAGGAGCCCATTGTCAGGCCCCACGAGGTGCGGCCCGGCGGCGGTGCGCACGGCGATCGCCCGGCGGGCCGTGCCAACGCCCGGGTCCACGACGCCGAGGGCGACCGCGCCGGCGCCCGCGTACGAGAGGCCGTGCACCAGGGTCATCGCGCCGGCCTGGATGTCGTGCGGCGGGACGCCGTGAGACAGGTCCACGACGTGGGCCTCGGGGGCGATCCGCGCGATCACGAGGTGGCACACGCCGACGAACTCGTCCCGCAGCCCGAGATCGGACAGGAACACGACCGGTCCGCTCATCGCACGCCTCCGTTCAGGGCCTGGCTCGTCGGCGGCAGCCCTCGCCCCGCCCGTGGTTGGGCTAGCATGACGGTTCGATGAAGCAGATGTACCCCCCGTCCGACCTCGCGGCGATGGACCCGCTCGTGCTCATGAAGAACCTGGACCACGTGCGGATGACGAGCCGGCGCCTGTCCTACATCCTCCAGCAGCAGGTCCACCTGTACACCCCGGATGCCAACGAGCTCCGGGAGCGCATTGACCGCTACGTGGAGGCGGAGCGCCAGATCGAGGGTGAGATGGCACGGCGCCGAATCCGCGCCTGACGCGGGTCCCCCGGGGTAGCGCCTACGCGGCCCCTGCCAGCGCCGCCGCGGCCGACGCCGAGACGCGCTCCTCCTCGGCCACCCGCGCGGCCTCGATCGCCGCCGCCCGTGCAGCCCGCCGCGCCGCCTGCTCCTCGGCCACGACGCGCGCGACCAGCTGTGCCAGCCTCGGCGTCTCGAACAGGCTGAACCCGACCCCGACCTCCGCCAGGGCGTCGTGGCCCATGCCCCGGAACAGGCCCCGGGTCGCCACGGCGCACATCTCGTCGTACAGCTCCGGCCACCCCACGCTCCGGCGCTGGTAGCAGAACCGCACGAACGCCTCGGCCTCGGGCGTCGATGGGCAGGCGGCGGGGCCGGCGGGCAGCATCGATACAGGTCCTCCTCTCCCGGCGGGACGTGCGGGCTCGGGCGACAGGCGGGCGGGTCGGGCCCAGCCATCGGGCGGGTCAGCGAAACGGCGGCCCCGGCGCACCTCCCTCGGTCCTCCCACGCCGGTGACACCCAGATGCTACGGGGTCGAGGCCCGCGGCCGGTAGGGGCTTCTCCACCATGTTGTCCCACCAGTTGTCCACACCGGCGGGCGGGCGGTGGACAGCCGGGCACGACATCCCGAAGGCTGTGGATGCGGCCGTGGCGGAATGCGCTAGCCCGCGGACCCCGCCCGGCGCGACAGCCCGAGACCCGGGGCCGCCGACAGCCGCCAGCGCTTGTCCGGACCGAGCTCCAGGCCGTCGACCGGATCCTCGGCGAGCAGCAGGCAGCCGTCGAGGTCCACCCAGTCGGCGAGCGGCGCGACCACGGCCGACGCGGCGATCCCGATCGACGTCTCCTCCATGCAGCCGAGGAACGTCCGGAAGCCGAGCGCCCGGGCACGCTCCAGCATCCGCCGCGCGGGGCCGATGCCGCCGCACTTCGCCAGCTTCACGTTCACCCCGGCGACGACCCCCACCAGCGCGTCGAGGTCGTCGATCGTCACCGCGCTCTCGTCGGCCACCAGGGGCAGGCGCGAGTGCCGCTGGAGCTCGCGCAGCTGGTCCAGCCGGCGCGCGGGGAACGGCTGCTCGATCAGCTCCACGCCCAGCCGCTCGAGGTCCGGCAGCATCGCCAGCGCGCCGTCCGGCGTCCAGCCGGTGTTGGCGTCCACGCGGATCGGCCCGGCGTACACCGCCCGGACCGCCTCGAGGGTCTCCACGTCCGCCGGGCCCCCGACCTTGATCTTGAGGGCCGGGAAGCCGGCCGCGCGACGAGCCCGCTCGGCCACGACCGCCGGCGCGTCGATCCCCAGCGTGAAGTCCGTGGGCGGGATCTCGCCCGGCACCCCGACCAGGTCGCGCACCGGCACGCCCAGGCGCTTGCCCACCAGGTCGTGGAGCGCGATGTCGATGGCGCACTTCGCGGCCCCGTGGTGCCCGATCGCCGCCGCCATCAGCCCGCCCGCGGCATCGAGCGCGGCGCGCGCCTCGGGCAGCGGGCCCCGGAGGCCGTCCGCGAGCGGCGCCAGCGCGTCCAGGAGCAGCGGCGCGACGGCGGTCATGGTCTCGGGCGTCTCGCCGTAGTAGCTGTCCGGGTAGCCCTCGCCCAGCCCGACCGGGCCAGCCGGTCCGTCCGCCTCGTCACGCAGCTCGGCGATGACCGTCGTGACCCGGCGGCCCTCCCCGTGCGAGGCCCGGGCGATGACGAACGGGTCGCGCAGCGGCAGCCGGAGCGTCTCGAGCCGGACCGAGAGCGTCATCCGCCGGTCCCGTGCCGCTCGCCCGGCTCCGGCTCGGGCTCGTCGGCGAGCGTGACCCACGGCAGGCCGTCCACCGCGGCCTCGATCTCGCGCCACAGCGCCTCGCCGCCGAACCGGAGCGGGTCGTCGCACGGCAGCCCGGTCTCGGCCGCCGTCGCGGCGATGACCCGGCGGGCCTCGGCCTCGTCGTGGAGCAGCGAGGTGTTGAGCGCCACGGCGACGACCTTGGACGGCGCGACCAGCGCCGCCACCTGCTCGTGGATGGCAATGAACCCGGGCAGCGGCGCGATCGGGAACCGCGCCTCGGGCAGGTGGTCGAAGTCGTGGTCCGCCATCCCGGGCTTGTGCACCAGCACCATCGCGTGGGGCGTGGCGCCGTGGATCAGCCCCAGCGTCACGCTGCTGTAGGCGGGGTGGTCCAGCGAGCCCTGCCCCTCCACGATGATCCAGTCCCCGCGCGCCTCGCCCTCCTCGACCAGCCACTCGACCGTGCCCTGGAGGAAGTCCGCGATCACGCGGTCCACGGCCACGCCCCAGCCGTCGATCATCATCCCGGTCTGCCCCGTGGGCACGAACGCCGCGGATCGCCCGGCGGCCTGCGCCGCGCGGCGGAGCTCCAGCGCGACCGACATCTTGCCGATCGCGCAGTCCGTGCCGACCGTCAGCAGCACGCGCTTGCCCGTGCCATGCCGCCGCCCCACCGCCGTGTCCGTCCGCTCCGGCGGCCGGCGGTAGTCCACGATCCGCACGCCGGCGGCCCGCGCCAGCTCCGCCAGGTCAGGGTCGTCGCCGAGGAACGTGTGCAGGCCCGAGTGGATGTCGAGGCCGGACCGGATGCCGGACACGATGGCCTGGCGCCAGGCGTCGGGCAGCTTGCCGCCGGTCGGCGCGATGCCGATCAGCAGGGCGTTCGCGCGGGGCAGGAACCCGACCGCGTCGTTGAGCGTGGCGACGATCGGGATGTCGTACCGCCCGGTGTCCCCCAGCCATTCCCGGACGTTGCGGCCGGCCTGGGTGGAGT
>CAYJOH010000259.1:0-4341 GCA_964371685.1 uncultured Anaerolineaceae bacterium | reverse complement strand
GTTCTTGAGCTCGCGGATGCCGACCTTCTCCATGCCGCGAATGTAGCTACAGGTAGCTACATCGTCAAGGCTCATCCAGGGAGCGCCCAATCAGGCCTGGGCGGTCGCCTCGGCGAGGTACTGGCGGGCCGCGGTGCCCCGGACCTGGCGGATGTCCTCCTCGTACTTGAGGACCACGCCCAGGGTCTCGTCCACGAGGTCCGGCGCGAGCTCGGTGGCGCCCAGCGACAGCAGGGCGGCCGCCCAGTCCAGCGTCTCGGCGACGCCCGGCACCTTGGTCAGGTCCGCGGCCCGCAGGCGGTGGACGAACCCGACGACCTCGCGCGCCAGGCGGGCCGGCACCTCCGGCACCCGGGCCGCCACGATCTCGAACTCCTTGGCCGCGGTCGGGTAGTCGATCCAGTGATAGAGGCAGCGGCGCTTGAGCGCGTCGTGGACCTCGCGGGTGCGGTTCGAGGTCAGCACCACGCGCGGCGGCTGCGCGGCGCGGATCGTCCCGATCTCGGGCACCGTGACCTGGAAGTCGGACAGGATCTCGAGCAGGTAGGCCTCGAACTCCTCGTCGGCGCGGTCGATCTCGTCGATCAGCAGGACCGGCGCGGCACCGTCGGCGGCCTCGAGTGCCTGGAGCAGCGGCCGCTTGAGCAGGAACTCGGGGCCGAAGATGTCATGGGCCGACGCCTTGGCGATCTCGCCGCGCGCCTCCAGCAGCCGGATCTCCAGCATCTGGCGCGGGTAGTTCCACTCGTACACCGCCGTGTTGACGTCCAGGCCCTCGTAGCACTGGAGGCGGATCAGCCGGGCGCCGAGGCTCTGGGCGAGCACCTTGGCGAGTTCCGTCTTGCCGACGCCGGCCTCGCCCTCGACGAGGAGCGGGCGCCCGAGCTCCAACGCCAGGAAGACGGCGGTCATGAGCGAGCGGTCGGCGATGTAGCCGTGGCCGCGGAAGGCCTCCTGGAGGCCCTCGATGGAGCGGGTGGCCTCGGGGCGCCCGGCACGGGCGGCGGATCGGCCGGCGGCGGCCGTGGCGGCGGAAGGGAGATCTGGTTCCATGGGCCGCGATCCTACACCGAGTAGGCCGGGCGGCCCATGAGCGTCAGCGCCTCGGACGCGGCGGCCTCGACCGGGAGCTCGAGACCGGCCGCCCAGGCGCCCGTGAAGGCCCCCGGGTCCATGCGCTCGCGTACCTCGTCCATGCGGGCCTCGAGCAGCCGCTTGTCGGCCGGCATGTTCGCGAAGCCACTCGACGCCCGCTCGGCGGCGGCCGCGGCCCACAGGCGGACCGCCAGCTCGTCGTCGCCGCGGGCGGCGGCCAGCGCACCGGCGCCCTCGAGCCCCAGCGCGACCACGATCCGCAGCGACTGGGCCAGCGCCCGCGGCAGCGACTGCCCGAGCGCGGCCTCGGCGGCCTCGAGATCGCCTCGCTCCACGTCCACGCGCACCCGGTCCGCCAGCGCGTAGGCCATCTCGGTCCGGTCGCCCAGCTCGCGCGCGATCTCATGCGCGCGGTCCAGGCCCGCGGCCGCGTCCGCGTAGGCGCCCAGGTCGAGCGCGAGCAGCGCGGCGTTGTGGATGCCCACCGCGACCCGCTGCCGGTCTCCGGTCCGCTCCCAGATCGCGATCGCCTCGCGGAAGGCCTCCGCCGCCGGCTGCGGGCGACCCGCGTCGCGCTCCACCAGCCCGAGGTTCGTCAGCGCGACGGCGATCGCGCTCTCGTTGCCCTGCGCCTTCTTGATCGCCAGGCTCTCCTCGAACACCTGCCGCGCCCGGTCGAGGTCGCCGCGGAAGTGGAACACGCCGCCCAGCGCGTTGAGGGCCGTCGCCACGCCCAGCGTGTCGCCGGTCCTCCGCCGGAGCTCCAGGCTCTCCGACACGTAGCGCTCCGCCGTGGCCAGGTCGCCGCCGCCGTAGGCGTTCGTGCCCAGCCAGTTGAGGATCGCCGCCGCCGCATTCTCGTCGGCCTCGGTGCGGGCCATCGCCAGGGCGCCCTGGAGGTATGACTCCGCGAGCGCGTAGTCGCCCTGGTACGAGGCGAGGAGCCCTGCCCCGGCCAGTGCCTTGCGCCGGTACGTGTCCGGCGCGTCCGGCGCCAGCGCCAGCGCGGCCGCCAGCCGCAGGCGGCCCTCGGTGTGGTGCCCGCGCGTCCGCCAGAACTCCGCCAGCGGCCCGGCGATGCGCAGCGCGAAGGCGCCGTCCCCCTGCTGCATCGCCCACTCCAGGGCCTCGCGGATGTCATCGTGGCCGGACTCGAGCCGGTCGAGAGCCTGCCGCTCGCGATCGGTGGGCAGGTCGCGCTCCGCGGCCTCGACCAGCGCCAGCACCTCGTACGCGTGGGCCCAGCGCATCGCGACCGCCTCGCCGCTGCGGGCCAGCCGGTCCAGCGCGTCCGCCCGGACGGTCGAGAGCATCGTGTACGAGGGTTCCCGGATCCCCGGCTCCCAGCGCAGCAGCGAGGCAGCCGACAGCCGGCGCAGGCCGTCGTGGACGTCGATCCCCAGCGGCAGGAGGCCGCGCCGCTCGCCCCGCTCGAGGATCGCCGCGGCCGTGCTCGGGTGGAACGATCCGGCGATCACGCCCACCCGCCGGTACAGGCGCTGGACCGGCTCGGGCAGCAGCCCGATGCTCCAGTCCATCGCGGCCCGCATGCTCCGCTGGCGCTCCGGGCCGCCTTGGCCGGTTCCGAGCTCGCCGGCGGCGGGCTCGGCGAGCCGCTCGGCGAGCTGGTCCAGGAGCTGGTGCGGCGCGAGGACGCGCAGGGCCGCAGCCGCCAGCTCGATCGCCAGCGGGATGCCGTCCAGCCGCCGGCAGATCGCGGCCACGATCGCGGCGTTGGCGGGCGTCGCCGCGAAGTCCGGGCGGACGGCCCGGGCGCGCTCCACGAACAGCGCCACCGCGGGGTTGCGCTCCACGGCGGCATGGTCGTGCTCGCCCTCGGCCGGCACCGGCAGCGGCTCCACCCACACCAGCCGCTCGCGCGGCACGCCGAGCGCGATCCGGCTGGTGGCGACGATCGTCAGGCCGAGCGTGCGGGCGCGCAGGTCCGAGAGGTCCGGCGCGGCGGCGCGGACGTGCTCCATGGTGTCCAGCACGAGCAGGGTCGGGGCGCGGCCGAGCGCCTCGGACACGGCCTCGACGACGGAGCGCCCGGGCTCGTCCGCGACGCCCAGCGCGCCGGCGATCGCCGGCAGCACGAGCGAGGCGTCGCTCACGGCGTCGAGGGCGACGAACGCGATCCGGCCGTCGCGGGCGGCGAGGTCGCGGATGGCGAGCTCCGCGGCGAGGCGGCTCTTGCCGACGCCGCCGATGCCGATCAGCGTGACGAACCGCGCCTCGCCGTCCAGCGTGAGGCGCCGCAGCTCCTCGAGCTCCGCGGCACGCCCCACGAGCGGGGCGTCCGGGGGCTCCGGCACGGCGGCGGGCCAGCGGGGCGCAGGGGTGGAGACATCGTCAGCCGTCAGGTGCATCGAGGTCGCGAGCATACGCCGGGAACCGGAACCGCTGGGTCCGAGTGAGGATCCCGCCGTGCGCCAGCCGGGCCACGGTGGCCGCGGACGCCGGCTCGCCCGCCACCAGCCGCGGCAGGAGCAGGTCGAAGGCGGTCGCCTTGGAGTAGGCGCCGCAGCTGGGCAGGCCGACGATCGCGGCACGGCCCACGCGCCCCAGCCAGAGCATCGACCCGGGGTGCGAGGGCACGCCGTGGCGGACGATCCGCCCGCCCAGCGCGGACACCGCGACGTAGAACGGGTCGGCCGGGTCGGTGCTCGCGCCGCCGGCCGTGAGGACGATCCCGGCGGCACGGGACCCGCGCACCGCCGATCCCAGCGCCTCGGTGACCGCCGCCGTCTCGTCCGGGACGTAGTGAATGCCCGCCAGCTCCGCCCCCAGGCCGGCCGCCTTGGCCCGCACCGACGCCTCGAAGCGCTCGCGGGCGGTGCCGGTGATGTGCTCCTTGACCAGGACGGCGATCCGCGTCGGGCGGAAGGGCCGGACGCGGACCAGCGGGCCGCCCCGCCGGGCGATCGCCTCGCCGGCGACGAGGACCTCGTCGCGCACGAGGTGCGGGCCGACCTTGACGGCGGCGATGACCGTCCCCGACGCCACGACCTGGCCGTCGAACACCGTGAACACCTCGAGCGGGTCCATGCGGTTGACGCGCTCCAGCGCGGCGAGCCGCACCGCGACCACGCCGGGCACGGCCGCGACCAGGTCCACCCGCGACTGCGCGGGACCGCGGAGGGTCACGCCCGGGTCGCCGCCCGCCACGGCTGCGGCCAGCCGGAGCGCCGCCTCGTCCTCGTGGATCTCGCCGACATCCGCGACCAGCACGGTCACCGGGAGCCC
>CAYJOH010000258.1:0-4347 GCA_964371685.1 uncultured Anaerolineaceae bacterium | reverse complement strand
GCCGGGGCGGCTGGCACTGGAGCAGGCCCTCCAGGTGCGCGACGGGTGGGCGATGCCGCCGCGGGCCGAGGCGAGGCCGGTGCCGGACGCCGGCACGTCGCCGGCCGCCGGCGAGGCCGGGCCGGGGCAGGCCGCGGACACCGCCCCAGGCGGCGAAGCGCTCCCTGGCGAGCCCGGGGCGCCCGCGGCGGACGAGGCGGAGCCCGAGCCCGGGGCGCCCGCGGCGGACGAGGCAGTGCCCGCCGCACCGGCCATCCGGGCGGCGCTCGACCGGGACCTCCCGGCGGACCTCGACGCAGATGCCCTGGCGCGTGCGGCAGACGCCGCGATCGACGGCGGGGACATGGCCGCGGCCCTGCAGCATCTCCTGGATCTCGCCGCCGCGCATCGCCGCCAGGGGAGCGCGGAGGCGGCGATCGACGCCTGCTACGTCGGGCTCTCGCTGCGCCCGGACGACGTGGACCTGCATCTCGCATTGGTCGAGCTCTACGGCGATCGCGGCTGGACCGCGCTCGCGGCCGAGAAGCTGGACCTCCTCGATCGGATCGCGACGCTGGACGAGGACGCTGACGCGACCGCCCGCGTCGCCGCTGCGAGGACCAGGCCCGGCTGAGCCGGCCGCCCGTCCCGGACCCTGGCACCCGCAACCTCCTCCGGCCGGGCGGGCCGGGGCCCGGTGTTACACTCGCCCGAGGATGCCCCCGTTGATCGAGTCGCTCGTCCAGCAGGCCACGCTGACGACGCTGCTCGATATCGCGATCACGGCCCTGTTCATCTACTGGCTGTTCAGCCTGATCCGGGGCACGCGGGCCGTCACGCTCGTCATCGGCGTCTCGATCCTGCTCGGCGTGTACGCCCTGGCGCAGGCCCTCGGGTTGCGGCTGTTCACCCAGCTGCTCCAGGCGGGCGCCGTCGTCGGCCTGTTCGCCCTCGTCGTCGTGTTCCAGCCGGAGCTGCGGCGTGCCCTCGAGCGGATCGGGCGCGTGGGCACCTTCGGCTGGCTGCTCGCGCCGGCCGAGCGCCGCCGGATCGAGCACGTGGCGGCGGAGGTCGCCGGGGCCGCCGGCCTGCTGTCCCGGGAGGGTCACGGGGCGCTGATCGTCCTGGAGCGGGAGACGGGCCTCGAGGAGATCGCCGAGACGGGCGTGATGCTCCATGCCGACCTGTCGCGCGAGTTGCTGTCCACGATCTTCATGCCCCGGACCGAGCTCCACGACGGGGCCGTGATCGTGCGCGGGGACGCGATCGTCGCCGCGGCCGCGCTGCTGCCGCTCACCGAGATGACGCTCAGCGAGCGGTTCGGCACCCGCCACCGGGCGGCCCTGGGGATCACGGAGGACACCGACGCGGTGGCGATCGTCGTGTCCGAGGAGAGCGGCCAGATGAGCGTGGTGGAACGCGCCCGGATCGTCCGCGTCCCGACCGAGGCCCAGTTGGAGCGCGCGCTCCGGGCGCTGCTCGAGACGCCCGCGGCGCCCCCGGGCCTTGGCCGTGCACGCGGGCCATGGCGGGGCGGCGGGGCCGGCGGCCGGCTGCGGCTGACCCGCGGGCGCCCGCTGCGCGCCGAGCAGGCCGCTCCGGAGCCGGCGGTGCCGGAGGCGTCGCTCGGGGCCGACGAGGAGGGCACGGCCGCCGCCGTGGTGACGCCGCGATGAACATCGGCCGCTCGGCGCGTCGCGCGCTCGCGTTCGTCGTCCACAACTGGCCGCTCAAGCTGGCCGCCATCGCGGTCGCCACGCTGCTGTACGCGGGCTTCGTGGTGTCGCAGGACAGCAACGTCTACCCGGGCCCGATCCCCGTGGGGCGTGCGAACCAGCCGTCGGACACCGTGGTGACCAACGACCTGAGGGACGTGGAGCAGATCCGCTACATCGCGCCGGCCGACCTCGGGCGCCTCACCGCCGAGGACTTCCGGGCGACCGTCGACCTGGCCAACGTGACCCCCGACGGGTCTCCGGTCAGTGTCCGGGTGACCGTCGTGGCCACCGACCCGCGGGTCACGATCCTCGACTTCCGGCCCCAGTCGATCCAGGTCGTCCTCGACCAGTCGATCCCCAAGGTCGTCGACGTCGTCGTGGACCGCGGCTCGCCGCCCCCGGGCCTCGACATCGGCGAGGAGACGGTGGATCCGGCCAGCGTCACGGTCACCGGCCCGTCGGTGGCCGTCAACCGGGTGGTCGCCGCACGGGCCAGCGCGCCGATCGACGGCAGCGGCCTCGACGTGGACCGCGAGATCGAGGTGGACGCGATCGACGCCGCCGGGGAGATCGTGACCGGGGTGGACATCGAGCCGCGGACCGTCCACGTCACGATCCCCATCTTCACCAACAAGCAGTCGCGGACGCTGCCCGTGAACCCGGTGCTGACCGGCACCCCGGCGGCCGGGTTCCGGATCGCCAGCATCGGCTTCGAGCCGCTGGTGGTCTCGGTCGAGGGCGACGGCGACCAGCTCGCCGAGCTCGTGCGCGCCGACACGGAGCCCGTCGGCGTGTTCGGCGCCACGAGCGACGTCGAGGCGACCGTCCTGCTCGCGCTGCCGCCCGGCGTCATGCCGCTGGGCTCCTCGAGCGTGAAGGTCACGGTCGTGATCGAGCCGGTGACGGAGACCCGGACGTTCTCCGCCGGGCTGCGCCTCGACGGCATGGGGCCCGGCTTCCGGTATTCGGCCGAGCTCGAACCGATCCTGCTGACGCTGTTCGGCTCGGTGGTGGACCTCGATATCCTGGGGTCGGCGCCGATCGTGATCGGCCTCAACGTGTCGGGGCTCGGGCCGGGCACCCACGAGGTGCCGGTGGTCCCGTCGGTGCCGTCGGGCGTGACGGTGGCCGCGATCTCGGTCGAGACGGTGACCGTCACCGTGATCGAGCCGCCGTCGCCCTCGCCGGAGCCCGCGTCGCCGTCACCGTCACCATCGCCCTCGGACGGGGCGTCTCCGTCCGCGGCACCCTGACGATCCTCGGGCCGGCCCGGCCCAGCCAGTCGACCCACTGATGCAGCAAGGAGCAGCATGAGCCGCCTGTTCGGCACGGACGGAATCCGCGGCGCGGCGAACGTCGACCTGCGGCCGTCGCTCGCCTTCGCCCTCGGCCGCGCGACGGCCCATCACCTCGTTGGCCCCGGCGGTGCCCTCGTCGTCGGCCAGGACACCCGGCGCTCCGGCGACATGTTCGTGTCCGCCATCACGGCCGGCGCGACCAGCATGGGCGTCGACGTCCACCGGGTCGGCGTCGTGCCCACGCCGGCGCTCGCCTTCCTGGCCGGGACCGGCGACTTCGCGGCCGGGATCATGGTGTCGGCCTCGCACAACCCGGCCGAGGACAACGGCCTCAAGGTGCTGGACCCGCGCGGCCTCAAGCTGGACGACGACGTCGAGGACGAGCTGGAGGCCGTGATCCTCCGCGCCGACGAGCTGCCGGGCGTGCCGCCGGGGGGCATCGGGCGCGAGGTCGATGCGCGCGGGCTGCTGGACCGCTACCTGGCCCACCGGTCCGGGCTCGCCAGGGCGGTGCGCGGGAGCGGGCTCCACGTCGTGCTCGACGCCGCCAACGGCGCGGCACACCGCGTGGGCCCGGAGCTGCTGCGGGCCACCGGCGCCCGCGTCACCGTGATCCACGACGCGCCGGATGGCGACAACATCAACCGGGAGTGCGGCGCGACCCACCCGGCCTCGCTCGCCGAAGCGGTCAGGGCGCTGGGCGCGGACGTGGGCTTCGCGCTCGACGGCGACGCGGACCGGTGCGTCGCCGTGGACGCCGACGGGCAGCTCGTGGACGGCGACCAGGTCCTGGGCATCCTCGCCCTCGAGCGGCTGGCCCGGGGCGCGCTCGACAACGGCAGCCTCGTCGTCTCGGTGCTGTCCAACGGCGGGCTCCAGCACGCGGTCGAGACCGCCGGCGGGCGGATCGTCCGGACGCCCGTCGGGGACAAGCACATCCTCGCCGCGATGCTGGTCTCCGGAGCGGGCCTGGGCGGCGAGAAGAGCGGGCACGTGATCGTCCGCGAGCACACGACCTCGGGCGACGGGATCGTCACGGCCCTGGAGCTGCTGCGCGTCATGACCGCGGCCGGCTCCGGCCTCGGGACGCTCGCCGTCGCCGTCCCGCTGCTGCCGCAGCAGCAGGCGATCCGGGTCCGGCACCGCGACCAGTGGGAGAACGACGACATCCTGCGGCAGGCGATCGTGGACGCGGAGGCCAGGCTGGCCCCGGCCGGGCGGATCCTCGTCCGGCCGTCGGGCACCGAGCCCGTGCTCCGGGTGATGGTCGAGGGGTACGACGCTGCCGAAGTGGTCGCGCTAGCCGGAGCGATACCGACCCAAGCAGGGGCGCGGCTAAACAAGACCCGCCC
>CAYJOH010000257.1:0-4362 GCA_964371685.1 uncultured Anaerolineaceae bacterium | reverse complement strand
CCGCCATCGAACTCGGTGTCGGACACCGTCAGCAGGTGCTCCATCGCGTGGCCCGCGTCACACACCGGCCACTCCGGGTCCTGCATCCAGTCGGGCCAGCCTCCGACCTTCGTCCCGGGCGCGGTGCACAGCAGGTACTGGTAGGTCGCCTCGCCGGCCTGCTCCTCCCAGGCCTCGATGACGGTGGCGAGCTCCCGATCCAGCTCGAAGGCATGGGGATACTCCGTGACCCGCTCCGGATGGAGCACGCACGGCCGTGGCACGTAGTCGGCGCCATCCGGGGACGGCAGGGCCGTGGGCGGCTCGACCGGCGCCAGGTCGTCCGCCGACCACCACGACACACGGACGGCCGGTGCGTACAGGTCCGGGTGGCTCGCCGGGCACCAGAGCAGCTGGAACCGGTCGGCGCCGTCGGGGAACCCCAGCTCCGGGACGTCGTCGCGCCGCAGTTGCAGCACCGGCACGTACGGGCGGCCGTCGGGTGGTCGAACGGAGCCCGCGAAGTCGGGCGGCTGGTAGGAGTCGTGCGGCCGGAAGCACCGCGGCCACGGCTCGTCGGCCGGCCACCGCATCCGCCCGCCCAGCTTGGAGGCGTCGTCGGCCGGCTCCCGTCCCTGCCGTGGGTGGAGCCGCACCGTCACGCGCTCCCGCCCGGCGAGGGCGGGGAACAGGTCAGCGACGCGATGGCTCGGCGGGGGCGTGGTTCGGATCATGGCGGCGGCGCGGTCCCCACGCTACGCAAGCCGGGCGTAGTCGGCGGTCGCCCTCGGGACGAACCGGCCGTGGCCCTTGCGGCCCGTGAACGCGCCGCCCCGGACGACGACCGTGCCCCGGCTCATGACGACGTCCGAGACGCCCTGCACCTCGCGGCCCTCGTAGCAGCTGTAGTCCACGTCCATGTGGTGGGTCGTGGCGCTGATCACGCGGGTCCGCTCCGGGTCGTAGACCACGAGGTCCGCGTCGCTGCCCACGGCGATCGCGCCCTTGCGCGGGTACATCCCGAACAGCTTCGCCGGCGCCGTGGAGATCACGTCCACCCAGCGCTCCTTCGAGATCCGGCCGCCCACCACGCCGCCGTCGTGGAGCAGGTCCACCCGGTCCTCGACCGCCGGCAGCCCGTTGGGGATCTTGCGGAAGTCGCCCCGTCCCAGCTCCTTCTGGTCATGGAAGTCGAACGGGCAGTGGTCGGTCGAGACCACCTGGAGGTCGTCCTTCCGGAGCCCCGTCCAGAGCTGGTCCTGGTGCTCCGGCGTGCGCAGCGGCGGCGAGCACACGAACTTGGCTCCCTCGAACCCGTTGCCGAGGTCGTCCAGGCTCAGGAACAGGTACTGGGGGCAGGTCTCGGCGAACGCCATCGAGCCCCGGTCGCGGGCGTCGCGGACGGCTTCGAGGGCGTCGGCCGCGGACAGGTGGACGATGTACACGGGCACCTGGGCGGCCTCGGCCAGGCGGATCACGCGGTTGGTTGCCTCGCCCTCGAACACGGGGTAGCGGGCGATGCCGTGGTACAGCGGGTCGGTCTTGCCGGCGGCCACGAGATCGGCGGCGACGATGTCGATGACCGGGCCGTTCTCCGCGTGCATCATGATCAGGCCGCCGTTCTTCCCCGTCTGCTGCATCGCGCGGAAGATCGCGGCGTCATCGCTGAAGAACACGCCCGGGTAGGCGGTGAACAGCTTGAAGTCCGGCACGCCCTCGGCGACCAGCTGGTCCATCTCCGCCAGCGTGTCGTCGTTGACGTCGCTCATGATCATGTGGAACCCGTAGTCGATGACCGTGTTCCCCTCGGCCTTGGCGTGCCAGGTGTCGAGGCCGGCGCGGAGGGCCTGCCCCTTCGACTGCACGGCGAAGTCCACGATCGTCGTGGTGCCGCCGAAAGCGGCCGCGCGGGTGCCGGTCTCGAACGTGTCCTTGGCGAAGGTGCCGCCGAACGGCAGCTCCATGTGGGTGTGCACGTCGATGGCGCCCGGGATGACGTACGTGCCGGCGGCGTCGATGGTCTCGTCCGCGGTGACGCCGGCCGCCACCAGGTCCGTGCCGAGCTGGGCGATGGTCTCGCCGTCCACCAGGACGTCGCCGCGCCATGAGCCCTCGGCGGTGACGATCGTGCCGTTGGCGATCAGGGTTCGCATGGTGCCTCCTCGCGCTGGGACCGGGCGCGGGCGCGGCCATCCGGCCGCCGCTGCGTGGCCGACATCGTAGCGAGGCGCGAGCGAGGGCCGCTCGCCCGGCTCGGCGCCCGGGCCGCGGGCGCGAGGCCGTGCGTGGGGCGCACGCTTTTCGTACCGCGACGACGTCTTCGTGCGTGGCACGCACGGCAACAGCGCTGAATCGCGACCGTCAGACCTCGAATCCGGTCTCCCCGTGCGTGGGACGCACGGTCACAGCGCTCCGGGCGAGAATCCGTGCCTGGGACGCACGGCGACGCGGACGGCAGCGGCGATGGCGGCGCGGCCGGCGACGGCGACGCGGCCGGCGATGGCGACGTGGCGCGGCGCCGCCGCGGACGGCGAAGAGGCGCCCTCAGCCGATGCCGAGCGCCGCGTGGACCCCGAACGCGCCGGCGATGCCCAGCTGGACCGCCCAGGCGAATGCCGCGGCCCCCACGGCGGCCAGCGCCGCAGTGAAGGCGATCCCGGCGACAAGCTGCTGCTTGCGGCGTGTTCGACGGGCGGCGGGCCCATCGACCTCCCACCACGGGTCGCGACGGCGGAACAGGGACAACGACGGCATCGGGTACCTCCAGCGGGCCTACAGTGTCCGTCGCGGAGGGTGCCCGGTCCAGCCTGACCTTGTACCCCTGACCCGCACCGCACCGGACCTCAACGCTTCGCGACGCGCGCCGTCCCGTCCCGGATCGCGGTGCGTCCGCGCACCGGGGTGTCAGGTCAGCAGGCGATCGAGCAGCTCCGAGGTCGGTGGATGGACGGCCGTCGCCTCGTCCTCGGCCGCGCGTTCCGCCTCGAGCCGGCTCCGGGCCTCGCCCTCGGCGAGCAGCCCGCCGTGCGGCGACACCACCCGCCAGTGCCAGCCACGCTCCGCGACCCGCACGACCGCGAGGTCGCGTCCGTGGAGGTGGGCGGCGAACGACGTGGTCGTCTCACCCACCGGATGCCAGCCAGCGACCAGGACCGTCACGTGCACAACCCTCGCGCCGAGCATCGCGCCGCGACGCGCCGCGGCCAAGGGCCGAGCGGGCCGCGATCAGCCCCGGCGCAACACGCCTGCCCGGTCCGAACGGGCTGCGCGGCGGCGTCAGCCCGTCGCGTCCGCGAGCGCCCGGATGGCGGGGATGACCTCCCGGCCGTAGACCTCGAGCTGCTCCTCCTCGTTGCCGTTCATGAGGTAGACGTTGAACTGGTCCACGCCCGCGTCGGCCAGGGCGCGCAGGCGCTCGACGTGCTGCTCCACGGAGCCCAGGACACAGAACCGGTCCACGATCTCGTCGGTCACGAACGAGGCGTTCGAGCTACCCACCTCGGCGTGGTGGAGGTAGTCGTAGCCCTCGCGGTCGCGGATGTACTGCGTCAGCTCCTCGGGCAGGTCCTCGCGCGGGTACTTGTTGACCAGGTCCACGACGTGGTTCGACACGAGGGCCGGGAACCAGCGCGTGCGGTCGCGGCCCTCGGCGAGGTCGCCGACATGCGCCGGCGCCGCCGCCATGACGCGGACCGAGCCCGGGTCGCGGCCGGCCTCGACCGCCGAGGCCCGCACCTGCGACACGAACCAGCGGATCAGGTCCGGGTCGCCGATCTGGAGCATCGCCCCGTCCGCGATCCGCCCGGTGAGCTTGAGCGCGACCGGGCCGTAGCCGGCGATCCAGACCGGGATCCGGTGGCCGCTCGCCCAGGGCAGCTCGAGCATCGCCCCCTCGAACTCGACCGGTCGTCCCTCGACCAGGGCACGGATGACGTGCACCGCCTGCTCCAGGTCCTTCATCGAGGTCGGCGGCTTGCCGAGCACGCGGCGCGCGGAGTCGCCCCGCCCGATGCCCAGGTCCATCCGGCCGCCGGACAGCTCGTCGAGCACCGCCAGCGCCGACGCCGTGACCGACGGCTCGCGGGTGGCCGGGTTGGTGACGCAGGTCCCCAGGCGCATCGTCTTCGTCGCCTGTGCCATGAGGGTCAGGAGCGGATACGGGTCGCGCCACAGGACGTGGCTGTCGAACAGCCAGCCGTACTCGAAGCCCGCCGCCTCGGCCTGCCTGGTCAGTGCGAGGGTGCGCTCGAGCGAATGCTCGGGCTTGAGGGTGAACCCGAACTGCATCGATGTCCTCCTGCCGAATCCCCGGGAATGCAGGCGGGGGGGGGGGGCGGCGCCGGGGGGGGCCCGGCCCGGCGGGGGGTTAACGGTGGGGGCGCC
>CAYJOH010000256.1:0-4405 GCA_964371685.1 uncultured Anaerolineaceae bacterium | reverse complement strand
AGGGCGGCTGGATGGAGCTGGTCGACGGCGCCGAGACGATGGCGCTCGACGGCGGCCACGGGTCCCGCCATGGGCGCCCGCCGATGTGCGGGATCACGACCGAGGACGAGCAGCGGATCTACTACTACGTGCTGTGGCCGCTGACGTTCCTGTCGATCCACCCCGACTACCTGCTCGTCCACCGCCTGGAGCCCGTCGATGCCGGGCACACCCGCGTCGTCTGCGAGTGGCTGTTCGAGGAGTCGACCGTGGCCCGCGCCGACTTCGATCCCTCGGAGCCGGTGGAGTTCTGGGACCTCACCAACCGCCAGGACTGGCACGTGTGCGAGCTCCAGCAGCGGGGCACGCGGTCGCGGTCCTGGGTCGCCGGCCGGTACTCCAACAACGAGCCGTCCGTGCAGGCGTTCGACCTGATGGTCGCGGCGCGCTACGCCGGCGAGCCGATCACCGGGCGGCCCACGATCCGCGACCGCTACGACGTCCCGCCGCCCAAGCCCGGCGCGGACGACGGCAATGGCCACGACGCCGGCGGATCCGGCGGCCCGAAGGACCGGGCGGCGGCGCGACACCGCGCAAAGGCGGCCTCCAGCGGCTGATCGCCTCGGCTGCCTTGGCCGGGTGCCGTCGCTGCCGCCAATGCCCCCATGCCCACCAAGGCTCGGGGTCGTTGACTCAGGGTCAATGAAATCGGGCATCCGGCTCGCGATCGGTCCCGTTTCGGGTCGTGTTGGCGGCCTTCGTTGACTGTGGGTCCACGGAACCCTGCATCCGTGGCCCGGAACGGGGCGGATTCGCGATCTCATGGACTGTGGGTCCCTATCCATGGCGGGACGAGGGCCAGGGCCTCGGGACGGGCGGCGGCCGGGGGCCTCAGGCAGACGCCGCGTGTGAGTCCCACCCGGACCGTCCGACCCGCCCGCAACGGGCCGGAGGGACCATGACAGGCCGAGGGGGCCGTAGCACGCTCGGGACACCTCGACCCGGATGCCGGCACGGCGCGTCCGGGCCTTGACCCGTTGCTGCGCCACCAGACCCCGGAGTCCGGCAATGGCCCTTCACATCTCCTCCGACCTCCTCGGTCGCTCCTTCCTCACGCTCCGCGACTTCACGGCAGACGAGATCGAGCACCTCCTCGGGCTGTCCGCCCGCCTCAAGCAGGAGAAGCGCGAGCATCGCGAGGTCCGAAGGCTGGCCGGCAAGTCGATCGCCCTGATCTTCGAGAAGGACTCGACAAGAACGAGGATCGGCTTCGAGGTCGCCGCCTACGACCAGGGCGCCCACGTCACCTACATGGGCCCGACCGGCTCCCACATCGGCAGGAAGGAGAGCGTCAAGGACACCGCGCGGGTGCTCGGCCGGGTGTACGACGCGATCGAGTTCCGGGGCTTCCGCCAGGCGGACGTCGAGGCGCTCGCGAAGCACTCGGGCGTTCCGGTCTATAACGGCCTGACCGACGAGGACCATCCAACCCAGGTCCTGGCCGACCTCCTCACGATCCGCGAGCACGTCGCGAAGCCGCTGCGCGAGGTCGCGCTGGCGTACGTCGGCGACGCGCGCGGCAACATGGGCGACGAGCTGCTGATCGGCTGCGCGACGATGGGCATGGACCTCCGGATCGTCGCCCCGCGCGCGGTCTGGCCGCGAGAGGACTTCCTCGCCGCCGCCCGCGGGCTGGCCGAACGGAGCGGCGCCCGGATCGCCGTCACCGAGGACATCGCCGAGGGCGTCCGCGGCGCCGACGTGATCTACACCGACGTCTGGGTCTCGATGGGCGAGCCCGAGGCGACCTGGGACGAGCGGATCGCGCTCCTCCGGCCGTACCAGGTGACGGCCGCGATGATGGCCGCGACCGGCAACCCGGACTGCCGGTTCATGCACTGCCTGCCGGCCTTCCACGACCTCGAAACGGAGGTCGGCCGGAAGATGTTCGAGCGCCACGGCCTGACGGCGATGGAGGTCACGGACGAGGTCTTCGAGTCGCCGGCCTCGATCGTGTTCGACCAGGCCGAGAACCGGATGCACACGATCAAGGCCGTCCTCGTGGCCACGCTGTCGAAGGACGGGCTGCACTGATGCGCGTCGTCGCCGCGCTCGGGGGGAACGCGCTGCTCCGCCGGGGCCAGCCGATGACGGCCCAGAACCAGCGCGCCAACGTGGCGGTCGCCGCGCGGGCCCTGCTGCCGATCGCGCTCGAGCATGACCTCGTGCTCACCCACGGCAACGGGCCGCAGGTCGGGCTGCTGTCGCTCCAGAACGCGGCCTACAAGCCGGACGAGGAGTACCCGCTCGACGTCCTCGGCGCCGAGACCGAGGGGATGATCGGCTACCTGCTGGAGCAGGAGCTGGGCAACCTGCTGGGGGCCGGCCGGCCGATGGCGACGATCCTCACCCGGGTCGTCGTAGACCGGACAGACCCGGCATTCGGGCACCCGACCAAGCCGATCGGTCCCGTCTACGACCGCGAGGAGGCCGAGCGCCACGCCGTCGAGAAGTCGTGGACGATCGCACCCGACGGCGCCAAGTGGCGGCGGGTCGTCCCGTCGCCGCAGCCCAGGGCCATCGTCGAGATCGGGGTGATCGACCTGCTCGTCCGCGAGAAGGTCATCGTCGTGTGCGCGGGCGGTGGCGGCATCCCCGTCGAACGGGCGCCCGACGGCGGCTACGTGGGCATCGAGGCCGTGATCGACAAGGACTTCGCGGGCGCGCTGCTCGCCACGTCCCTGCACGCCGACGCGTTCCTGATGCTCACCGATGTCGATGCCGCGTACGTGGACTGGGGCACGCCCGACGCCCGGGCGATCCGCCGCGTGTCGCCCGACGCCCTCGCGCAGTGGACGTTCGCCGCGGGCTCGATGGGCCCCAAGGTGGAGGCGGCCCGCCGGTTCGTGGACGCCAACTCCGGGTTCGCGGTCATCGGGTCGCTCGCCGACGCCGGCGCGATGCTCCGCGGCGAGGCGGGCACGATGGTCACCCGCGACGCGACGCGGGTGGAGTGGGGGACGCCGCAGCTCGTCGGGGCCGCCGCGAGGTAGCCATGCGGGTGTTGCGGGCTCACGCCGCATTCGTCGCTCTGGCGGTCGCCGCGATCGCGTGCTCGGCTCTGCCGACGCCGACGCCGACGCCGACCGTGCCACCCACGCCCTCATCGAGCCGCGCGCCCTCCCATGTCCCATCCTCGGTGCCCACGGTCGCGCCCACCGCCTCGCCGCTGGCGGTGCCGGTCCCGGGTCGCGCCGTGCGCATCGCGGGGTTCGACATCGCGACCGGTGAGCTGCGGTTCACGGAGGCGCTGATCTACTACGACGAGGAGGCGCACAAGGCCGCGCGGGAGGACGGCCATCCCGGTGGAGCTCCGAACCCGGTCTGGATCCGCGACCTCGCCACCACCGGGTCGCTCCCGATCGATCCGGAGGCGACCGTCTTCCTCATGGGCTGGGATGCCACCGGCGACATCGTCCGGAAGGCCGCGACAGTCGAGCTCCTCGTGGACCTGCTGACGGGCGCCACACCGTCCGGGTGGTCCCCGCCGCTGTACGTGTTCATCCTCGTCGAGGACGGGCGGATCACCGGGATCGAGGAGCCTGGGCTGCCCTGAGACCGCGGCCATCGGCTCTCCAGGCCGGTCAGTGCCTGTCAGTGCCTGTCGTCGCCTCGCGGCTGGGGCCAGGTAGGGGCGGCACCGGAGGCGCCGCCGATCAGCCTCGCGGCTTCGACCGGGCTGCGATCCGCTGCAGGGCGCCGGCCCAGCCGGGGTCGAACGGCTTGCCCGCCGCGTCCAGGTCGATGGCCACGGGTGCGTGGTCCGACGGTGTCGGCGGGCCCTTGCGCGCCTCGCGGTCGATCTCGGCCCAGACGACGCGGGCCGCGACCGGCGAGGAGGCGTACAGGAGATCGATCCGCATCCCCTCGTTGCGGTGGAAGTTGCCGGCCCGGTAGTCCCACCACGAGAAGCGGCCGGGCTCCGGGCGCAGCGCGCGGTACGCGTCCACGAGGCCCCAGTCCCGGAGCGTCGCGAGCGCCGCTCGTTCGGGCGGCGACACGTGGGTGCCGCCATGGGCCTTCGTCTCGGACCACACGTCCTCGGGGGCCGGCGTGACGTTGTAGTCGCCGCCCAGGACCAGCGGCTCGTCCGGCGACCGGGTCTCGGCCAGCCAGCGGGCCAGCCGCTCGAACCAGCGCAACTTGCCCTCGAAGAACGGCGAGCCCACGATCCGCCCATTCGGCGCGTACAGGCTCACCACGCGGACCCCGCCGCACACCGCGGACACCATCCGCGCCTCGTCGAAGGGATTGAAGTCGTCCTCGCTCACGGCCACGGCCGCGCCGGCGGACGAGTCCCGGACCGGGCCGTCGCCAAAGTTCGTGACGACGTCCTCGGCGCCCACCCGGGTCAGGATCCCCACCC
>CAYJOH010000255.1:0-4420 GCA_964371685.1 uncultured Anaerolineaceae bacterium | reverse complement strand
TCCCGGAGGATCTCCGCCGCGCCCTGGGCAGCGTGCTCCGAGGTGCCGCAGCCGGTGACGATCACCGCGCCACCGGTCATGGCCGCCTCGCGGATCGCGGCCGCGAGGCCCGCCGCGGACCCGTCGCCCACGAGGCGCGCCACGATCCGGGACGCGAGCGCGGGCTCGGCGGCGATCATCTCGGCCATCGCCCACGGCGGCCCGTCGCGCAGGGCGGGCATCGGGAGGTAGTCCCAGGCGTCCGGCGCGGGGGTCAGCGGCGCGTCGGCGTCGAAGGCGCCGAGCTCGGCGCGGAGGTCGTCCATCGGCGCAGCGTAGGCGAGCCGCCCGCGCGGCGGCTATCCCGCGTCACGGGACGGGACGCGTCCGGCGACCGGGGGCGGAGGCGCGGGCCGGAGCCCGTCCAAGGGACGAACCTGTGGCTCGGCCTCGATGCGCTCGGCCGTTCAGCCGCGTGGTGTCAGGACTTGAACTCGATCGACTGCACCATCGGGGCGACGTCGGCGTCGTCGCCGCCGGACATGATCGTGAACGTGAAGATGTAGACCTCGGTCTCGGTCGACACGTAGACCTGGGTCCCGTCCACCGTCACGGACGTGCCGTCGGCCATGGCCTGGGTCAGGCGGTACGTGATCTGGACGGCGTCCTGGCCGTCGACCGAGAGATCGCTGACCACCGGCTCGCCCTCGATGCCCGGCACCTGGCCGATGCCCTGCTCGGCGATGACCCGGAGCAGCTGGAGCGAGATCGCGCCCGACGGCTGGACGATGACGTTGAGGTTCGTGCCCGGCCCGTCGGACTGGAGGTCGATCGCCCACAGCCTGACGCCGGCGGCGAGCAGCGTCGGCAGCTGGGCCTCGAGCGTGGCCGCCATCTCGGAGTCCTCCGGGAAGGCGTCGATGATGGCCTGGAGGTCGTCCGCGTTGAGCGCGACCTCCACCCAGCCGTCCGCGAGGGTGATCTCGAACTTGCCGTCGACCTCGATCCGCCCGGTCCGGCCCTCGGTGCCGCCCGAGGTGGGCGATTCGGTGGCCGACTCGGTCGGCGACGCGGTGGGTTCGGCGGTCGGGCTCGCGGTCGATGCCGCGGTCGGGGCGGCGGTCGGTTCCGCGGTGGGTGCCTGCGTGGCGGCGGACGAGCCGCACGCGGCGAGCACGATGGCGAGAGCGGCGGTGGCGGCGGTGGCGGCGAGCCGCTGGCGCGAGATGGACATCAGGTTCCCCTAGAGCCGGCCCGTGGCGATCGCCTGAGGCGGACCGGACGGCACAGAGGATACGCGCCCGGGTCCGGCCGCACGATGGGACGATCGGACTGGGTCAGGCGCGCGAACGGGCCCGCTCGAGCAGGTCCGACGGCGCCGCACCGAGGCGCCCGATGCGCCGGAGCGGCGCGTACCGGAGCCAGGCGCGACCGACCAGCGCCTCGACCGGCACCGGCCCGTAGCGGCGCGAGTCGACGGCCGTGCCGGCACCGGCCGTCGCGAGGTCCGCGTCCTCGGCATCGCCGATCAGCCACGCCTCGTCCTCGGCCAGCTGCAGCCAGCCGTCGCCGAACGGCACCCAGTCGCCGGGCCGCGCCGCCACGCGCTTGATCGTCAACAGCCCGGATCCGGGCTCGCGGAACACCACGATCGCCCCGCGCCGCGGCCAGCGCCCCACGGTCGGGTCCACCAGCAGCCAGTCCCCGGGTTCGATGGCCGGCCCCATCGATCCCTCGGCGACCGCCACGCGCCACGGCCCGCGCAGGCGCGCGACGAGGCCGCCGGGCCGCGGCGACCCCGGGATGCGACGAGGCCCCGTCACCGGACGGGAATCCTCGCGTCGATGGCTCGCAGGAGCGTCGCCTCGACGCTCCGAAGGTCCGTGGCGCGTCTTAGCCGGGCCGGCCGGCCACGCGGGTCTTGCCCTCGCCGCCGGTAGCCTTCCACGCCGCGTCGACCTCGTCGATCAGCTCGAGCAGCTTCTTCGCGTCGTCGAGGCTGGTCGAGGCCTTCACCTTCGACACCTGCTTGTTCGCGTTCCAGAACAGCTCGTGCAGGTTCGGGACCGCCTCGAGGTGCTCCGGCTTGAAGTAGTCGTGCCACAGGACGTCGAGGTGGTGCTTGACCAGGTCGGCCTGCTTCTCCTTGATCGCGATGGCGCGGGTCGTGAACGTCGGGTCCGCGTTCGCGCCCATCTTCTCGATGATCCGGTAGCAGGACTCGGCCTCGATGCGGGCCTGCTCGGGGTCATACACGCCGCACGGCAGGTCGCAGTGGGCATGGGCGACGGTTCTCGGGGCGAGCCATCGGCTGACGAACGACATGAGACGAAACCTCCGGGCACCAGGACGTGTCGATACCGCCAGTGTGGGGGACGGGCGGTGACCGCGGCCTTCGAAGTGTCCGGTGGGGCGTTAAGCCTGTCAAACACCGCGGGCCCGGTGGCAAGGCCGCGGGCCGTGAGGCGGCGGCTGCGGGTGGCCGGCGTTGCCGCCTCCGGGCCGCGGCGCGTACCATCGGGCCACGCCCCGTCGGCGCGGCGTCGAACGGCATCGCCGGTCGTGGTTCCGCCATCGGGCGGGGCGTTGTGGTGACGCAGGTTCGATTCCTGCCCAACCCGCTCGTCGTGCCGGATCGGCGGAGACGCAGCGGGCCGGCGGCCCTGCAGGGCTTCGGGCCCTCCGCCGCAGGCTCGTGGTCCGGCGCGGCGGGCACAACATCGTGGGGGACATGCCTTGGACCTCCTGCTCGCGCTCCTCGCCATCGCTGCGATCGTCGTGCTCCTCGGTGCGGCCCTGCGCGCCGTCGTCCAGGTGACGGTGATCCACGACCACGAGCGGGGCCTTCGGTACCGGGGAGGCCGCCTGACCGGGCTCATCGGTCCCGGAACCCACGTCGGGATCCGGCCGTTCTCCGATGTCAGGGTGCTGGACGTCCGCCCGGCCTTCGTCGTCGTGGAGGGCCAGGAGGTGCTGACGGCGGACGGGGTTGCGGCGAAGCTGAGCCTCGCCGCGCGCTACGTGGTCGCGGACGCCGCGGCGGCGATCACGCGCGATGCCGACTACCGCCGATCGATGCACCTGCTGCTCCAGCTGGCGCTCCGCGACGGCGTCGGGCGACGGACGCTGGACGAGGTGCTCGCCGCGCGACGCGAGCTGGGCCCCGAGACGCGCGAGGCGTGCGCGGCCCGGCTGGCGGAGATCGGCCTCGAGCTGCTCGAGGTGGAGGTCCGGGACGTGATGGTCCCGGGTGAGCTCAAGCGCGCGTTCGCCTCGGTGATCGCCGCCCGCAAGAACGGCGAGGCCTCGCTGGAGCGTGCCCGGGCGGAGATCGCCTCGCTGCGCAGCCTCGCCAACGCGGGCCGGATGCTGGACGACAACCCGGGCCTGCTCCAGCTCCGGATCCTCCAGGAGCTGGGCGAGTCCTCGGGGAACACGGTGGTGTTCGGGGTCCCGGACGCGGGCCTGGCCGGCGGGGCGGGCGCGGGCCGAACGACCCGGTCGCGGGCCCACAGGACGACTCCTGGCGGCGAGGGTTCGTGAACGGCACTTCCCTGGAGATCGAGCGCAAGTACCGGCTGGCCGCGCCGCCGGACCCGAGGGCGCTCGCGTACTACGGCGCCGAGGCGTACCGGATCGAGCAGGTGTACCTGGTCAAGCCGCCCGCGGGGCGCCGCATCCGGCGGATCGAGCGCCCGGACGGCACCGTCGAGCACCGCTTCACGCGCAAGACCCACCTGCGGGACCTCGTGCGCGAGGAGCAGGAGCACGCGATCGACGCCGCGGCGTACGCCGCGTACCTCGAGGAGGCGGACCCGGACCGGCAGCCGATCCGCAAGGTTCGCTACGTCGTGCCGCACGGCGAGCAGCGGCTCGAGGTGGACGTGTTCGAGGAACCGCCCGGGCTGGTGCTGGTCGAAGTGGAGCTGCGCTCGGAGGCGGAGCCGGTGAGCCTGCCCGGCTGGCTGGGCGAGCATCGCGACGTCAGCGCCGATCCCGCCTACGCAAACGCGAGCCTCGCCCGCATCGGGGCGCAGGTGCCGCCGTACTGAGAAGGCCCATGGCCGATCGCGCGGGAGGTCGATGCGCCGGACGGGTATCATCGCCGCGATGACCGACCGGCTCCCGATCGTCGACGGTGCTCCCGCGTGTCCCTTCGTGGCCTTCGAGGACGACCGCGACGCGCGCGCGACGGCTCCCGACCACCGCCATCGCTGCTTCGCGGAGTCCAGGCCGGCGCCTCGCGCGCTGGCGCACCAGGAGGCGTACTGCCTCAGCTCCGCGTTCCCCGTCTGCCCGACGTTCCAGGACTGGGCGCGTCGCGAGGCCGCGGCCGCCCGTCCCGTCCCGGCCTCCGAGGCCGCCGCGTCCGAGGAGCCGCCCGTCAGCCGTCCGCTGCCGCCGCGCGAGCGTGAGCCCCGCCACGCACCGGGCACGGACA
>CAYJOH010000254.1:0-4431 GCA_964371685.1 uncultured Anaerolineaceae bacterium | reverse complement strand
TTCGTTGGCCGACGACTCCAGAAGCGGCTTCTCGGCGCCAACGCCGTTGGCGTTGGTGACATAGATATCGGCGTTGCCTTTGCGAAACGATGTGAAGGCCACGCGAAGGCCGTCGGGTGACCACACCGGATCGACGGCATCGACCGGGTGCCGGGCCTGGGGCCGAAGGCCGGCCACGTGCGGCAGCTGATGGTGGACAAGCGGCTCGAGGCCCGTGCGTACACGCGGCTCGAGGGCGCCGACGCGCCGGAGATCTCGGGCTGGACGTGGCCCTACTGACGGGCCGGCCAGGGCGATGAGCGCGGCGGGTCACCGATGAGCGCGGCGGGTCGCCGATGAGCGCGGAGGGTCACCGATGAGCGGCCGGATCCTCGTCGTCAATGCGGGATCGAGCAGCCTCAAGCTGCGGGTCCTCGACGCCGCCGACGAGCTCGTCGCGTCGGCGGACCTGCCGGCTCCCCGGGGAGCGGCGGACGCCGCCGCGGTCGCCGACGCGATCCGGGGCCTGGGCGCGGTGGACGCCGCCGGGCACCGGATCGTCCACGGGGGGACGGCGTTCTCGCGGCCCGTGCTGATCGATGCGCGGGTCATCGCCCGGCTGGAGGCGCTGACCGACCTCGCGCCGCTGCACCAGCCCAAGTCGCTGGCGGCGCTGGCGGCGGTCACGGCCGTGCTCCCGGACGTGCCGGCGGTCGGCTGCTTCGACACCGCGTTCCATGCGACGCTGCCGGCCGCGGCCTCGACCTACGCGCTGCCGCCCGAATGGCGCAAGCGCTGGGACCTGCGGCGGTTCGGGTTCCACGGCCTGTCCCACGCGTACGCCGCGCGGCGGGCCTGCGAGGTGCTGGGCGTCCCGGCCGAGGGGCTGCGCCTCGTGACCTGCCACCTGGGGGCGGGTGCCTCGCTGGCCGCGGTCCGCGACGGGCGATCCGTGGACACGACGATGGGCTTCACGCCCCTCGAGGGGATCGTGATGGCCACCCGGAGCGGCAGCGTGGACCCCGGGCTGGTCGTCTGGCTGCTCGAGCACGTGGGCATGCCGCCGGCCGAGCTGGCCTCCACGCTCGAACACCGGTCCGGGCTGCTGGGTCTCGCCGGGACCGCGGACATGCGCGAGATTCTCGCGGGCGCGGCGGCGGGCGACGCCGAGTCCCGGCTCGCGCTCGACGTCTACGTGCACCGGCTCCGGGCCGCGATCGCGGCGATGGCGGCGGCGATGGGCGGCATCGACGCGCTGCTGTTCACGGGCGGCGTGGGGGAGCGGTCGGCGGCGGTCCGGTCACTGGCGGCGGAGGGCCTCGGCTTCCTGGGCGTGGCGCTGGACCCCGGGCGCAACGAGGCGGCCGCGCCGGAGGACCGCGAGATCGGTGCGGACGGGTCGCGCGTGCGGACGCTGGTCGTCGCGGCGCGCGAGGACCTCGAGATCGTCCACGAGGTGCGAGAGGTGCTCGCGGGCTGACGGGCCGCGGGTTGCGGCCCCGGCCCCGCTGGGACCCGCCCCGGCACGGGCGGGGCCGGGTGTCAGTCGCCCTTGCGCTCGCGGATCACCAGCACCGAGCAGGGCGCGTGGAGCAGCACGTTGCGAGCCACGCTGCCGAGGAACAGGCGCGCGAGGCCGGTGTGGCCGCGCGTCCCCATCACGATCGTGCCGATTCCCCGTTCCGTGGCAAAGCGCACGATCTCCGAGGCGGGATCGCCCTCGAGCACGATCGGGCGTGCGTCGAGGCCGGCGTCGTCGAGGCGCCCGGCGGCCGTGTCGGCCTCCTGGCGGACTTCCTCGCGCGCCTCGTCCACCGACCTCGTGTACGACGCGAGGACCTGGTCGTAGAGCCCGGGCGTGAACCCGGCGGCGACCGGCACGGCGGTCTCGGCCACGGTGACCACGCTGACCGGGAGCCCGGCGAAGATCGGCCATGCCGCCAGCACGGCCTCGGCGCCGCGGGCGGCCTTCGAGCCGTCATCCGCGAAGGCGATCGAGCCCAGCGTGCCCCCGCGCGCGACGAGGACCGGGCACGGCGCGTGGTCCACGACCTCGGACGCGGTGCTGCCCAGGACCATGGTCGCGATCGTGCCATGGCCCCGGCTGCCGACCACCACCAGGTCGGCGGTCATCGCCTTCGCCTCGTCCACGATCGCGCTGGCGGGCCGGCCGCGGAGCAGGAAGCCCTCGATCCTGACCCCCGGGCGCTTGAGCAGGTGCTCGGCACGCTCGACCGCCTCGCGGTGGTGGCGGGCGTCGACCTGCTCCTCGCTCTCGGGGGCGGCGGACTCGCCCACGGATGCCCACGACATCGCGAGGACGTCGACATACGGCTGCTGCACGGAGACCACGCGGATCAGCGAGTCGTCGGGAAGTGGGAAGCCGGCCACCAGCTCGGTCGCGCGGTCACTGGATACCGAGCCGTCAACCGCGAGCAGGATGCGCATCGTGGACCTCCGATCCATGTCAATCGTCGTGCTGCGGGGTGCGGGAAGGATCGGCCGAACGGCCCCAACGGCGAGGCCCGTTGCTACCGGGCGGCGAGGGCGTCCAGCAGGGCCGCTTCCGAGGGCGTCGTGCCGACGCCCAGCCGCTCCCCGAGCCGGGCGGCCAGCGGCGCCTCGAGGAACGTGGAGGCGAGCGTGCCGGCGTGCTCGGCCGAGAACACGGTGGCGGGCGGCCCGTCGAGGATCACGCGCCCGGCGCGCATCACGATCACGCGCCCGAATGACTCCGCGACGAACCGCATGTCGTGGCTGATCGTGACCACGGTCCGGCCGGCCCCGCCCAGCGAGGCGACGATGCGCTGGATCCGCTCCACGCCGCGTGCGTCCTGGCCGGTGGTCGGCTCGTCGAGCACCACGACCGGGGTCTGCATGGCCAGGATCGAGGCCAGCGCCAGCAGCTTGCGCCGCGAGTAGCCCAGGTCGTAGGGGTTCGTCCCGGCCTCGCCTTCGAGCCCGACGGCCTCCAGCGCGGCCGCCACGGCGTGGTCCAGCTCGGCCCCGCGACGCCCGAGGTTGCGGGCCCCGAACGCGACCTCGGACCGGACGCTGGCGGCGAAGATCTGGCGGTCGGGGTTCTGGAACGCGAGGCCGACGGTCCGCGCCAGCTCGGCGACGTGCACGCCGGTCGTGTCGCGGCCGAACAGCGCCACCCGCCCTTCCGTGGGGCGCAGCAGGCCGTTGAGCTGGCGGACGAGCGTCGACTTGCCCGACCCGTTCTGCCCCACGATGCCCACCCGCTCGCCCTCGCGGAGCTCGAGGTCCACGCCGGCCAGCGCGCGCGTGCCGTCCGGGTACACGAACCCGACGCCCTCGAGGCGGGCGGCCGCGGTCACGGGGCGGGCTCCGGGACGTCGGCCGTCGCGACCGCTTCCGGGCCCGCGAGGTGGGCCGCCGCGACGGCGTCGAGCATGGCCGGGTCGAGCGCCAGGCCGCGCGCCGCCGCCGCCCGGCGGAGCCGCACCGCCGGCGGCGGCTCCACGCCCAGCTCCACCAGCCGATCGTCCGCGAGGACGCCCGCAGTGGCGCCGTGGACCACGACCCGCCCCTCCGCGACCAGCGCGCACTCGTCGGCGAGGTCGGCCAGCAGCCAGGTCTTGTGCTCGACCACGACGATCGCGGTCCCGGTGCCCGCCGCCAGGCCGGCCAGCGCCTCGCCCACGAGCCGCGTCCCCGCCGGGTCCAGCTGGCTGGTGGGCTCGTCGAGGACGAGGACCGGGGGCCGGAGCGCCACCACGGACGCCAGCGCGACGAGCTGCGCCTGGCCGCCGGAGAGCCGCATCGGGTCGCGCGGGCCGAGGGCCTCGATCCGCAGCGCGCGAAGCGCGTGCTCGACCCGGTCCGCGATCTCGTCGACCGCCAGCCCCAGGTTGCGCGGCCCGAACGCGACCTCCTCGTAGACCGTGGGCGCGGTCGCCGACAGCTGGGTGACCGGGTTCTGGAACAGGATGCCGGCCCGCTGCGCCATCTCGTGCGGGTTCGCGTCGCGGGTGGACAGGCCGCCCAGCCGGACGTCGCCCTCCAGCCGTCCGCCGATCGCCGCCGGCGCGAGCCCCGCCGCCACCAGGCACAGGGTGGACTTGCCGGCCTCGTTGGGGCCCACGATCCCGAGCACCCGGCCCGCGGCCACCTGGAGGCTCACGCCGTCGAGCACCCAGCGGCGCGTCCCGGCGTAGCCGTACCGGACGCCGTCCAGCCGCAGCGCGGGGGCCGGCGGCGCGTCGTCCACGGCGCTCGGCTCGCTCACGGCAGCGGGAACCGCCCGGCGACCGACAGCCCGACCAGCACGACGGCGGCCAGGAACAGGCCCCAGCGCAGCGCGCGCTCGGCCGGGCGGTCGGGGAGCGGCCGGAGCGTCGTCCGCCGACCGGGCGCGGAGAACGCCCGGGCCTCGAGCGCCATCGTCCGCTCCTCCACCTCGGACAGGGCGGACAGGACCATCGGCCC
>CAYJOH010000253.1:0-4431 GCA_964371685.1 uncultured Anaerolineaceae bacterium | reverse complement strand
GTCTTCACGCCGAAGTCGTGGAAGCGGCGCATTCCCGGCGAGGTGTTCGTGCTGGCGCACGATGACCTGGTCGACCTGCCGGCGGGATTGGCGGGCTTTCGCGAGTTGATCCGGGAGGCGAAGGTGTCGCTGGGCGAAAGCGGCCCAGAGCTTGCCCGCTGGCTGGAGAACCGTTAGCCGGTCTGCTGCTCTTCGTGGTCCTGCGCTGCGCTCACCAGCGTCGGCCGCTCCGCCGCCGCGGGCGGGGGGCGGGCGGGGGGGGGCGCGGGGGGGCCCGGGGGCGGCCCCTTCGGTTCCGGGAGCGCCGCGGCCGGCGGCGTCGTCCGGGGATCCCGGTCGCTCATGACGGCTGCCCCGCGTCCGACGCGCCCCCGCCGCCGGCTGCCGCGCCGGACGTCGCGCCGGCGGCCACGGCGGCCGCCACCACCTCGTCGATGGACACCTGGCCCGCCAGTGCGCCGCCCATCAGGAGGCCAAGCTGCTGCGGTGTCGCGGTCGCGGCCTCCACCACGTCCACGATCTTGCCCTGGTACATGACGGCGATCCGGTCGCCGAGGGTCATGACCTCGTCGAGCTCCGTGGACACGATCAGCACCGCGGTTCCCTCGTCGCGCTTCTGGACGACCCGCTTGTGGATGTACTCGATCGATCCCACGTCGAGGCCGCGCGTGGGCTGCGCGCCGACGAGGAGCCGGATCGGCCGGCTGAACTCCCGCGCGACGATGACCTTCTGCTGGTTGCCGCCGGACAGGTTGCCGACGTCGTTGAAGATCGACGGCGTCCGCACGTCGTACTGCACGACCTGCTCGTCCGCGAGCTTCTCGATCGCGTCCTGGTGGAGCCGGATGCCGTCCGAGTACGGGGCCTGGAAGTAAGCGTTGAGCATCAGGTTCTCGGCCACGTTGAAGCCCGGGATCAGGCCCTCCTCGAGGCGGTCCTCGGGGATGTGGGCCACGCCTTCGAGGTACACCCGCCGCGGGCTCGGCCTGACCACGTGGCCCCCGATCCGGATCTCACCGGCCTCGATCTCGCGCAGCCCGGTGATCGCCTCGACGAGCTCCGTCTGGCCGTTGCCCTGGACGCCCGCGACCGAGACGATCTCGCCCGCCCGCACGGTCAGGTCGACGCCGTCGACCGCGAGGTGGCCGCGGTCGTCGCGGACCTTGAGGCCCTGGACCTCGAGGACCGGCTCCTTGGGCGTCGCCGGGCCCTTGCTCACCTCGAGCTGGACGGCCCGCCCGACCATCATGTCGGCGAGCTCCTCCTGGGTGGCGGTCTTCGGGTCCGCGGAGCCCACGACCCGCCCCCGGCGCAGGACGGTGATCGTGTCCGAGATCTCCAGCACCTCGTTGAGCTTGTGGGTGATGAAGATGATCGAGGTGCCGTTCGCCGCCAGCGAGCGCATGACCTCGAACAGCTCCTCGTCCTCCTGGGGCGTCAGGACCGCGGTCGGCTCGTCCAGGATCAGCACCGACGAGTGGCGGTACAGCGCCTTCACGATCTCCACCCGCTGGCGCACGCCGACGGGCAGGTCCTCCACGGTCGCGTCGGGGTCCACGTGGAGGCCGTGCCGCTCGCTGACCTCCACGATCCGGCGGCGCGCCTCCTTGAGGTCCAGCAGCCCGCCGAAGCCGACGGACTCCATGCCCAGCATGATGTTCTCGGTCACGGTGAACACCGGCACGAGCATGAAGTGCTGGTGGACCATGCCGATGCCGGCCCTGATCGCGTCGCCCGGGTCGTGGAACGTGACCGGCGTGCCGTCGATCAGGATCTCGCCCTCGTCCGCCTTGTACAGGCCGTAGAGGACGTTCATCAGCGTCGACTTGCCGGCGCCGTTCTCGCCCAGCAGGGCATGGATCTGGCCCGGTTCGACGACGAGGTCGATCCCCTGGTTGGCGATGACGCCGGGGAATCGCTTCGTGATGCCACGGAGCTCCAGCTTCACGCTGACTCCTTGTCTGGTCGCGGCATGGACTGGGCGGAACGCGGCGCGTGGGACGCGGTGACGTGGCGGGGCGCCTGACGGGGCTCCCCCGAGTATGCCGAGCCCCGCGGGTGGCCGCAACGCGTTCCCGCACGGAGCGGGACGTTAACGGCGAAGGACGGCGCCCCTGCGGGCGCCGTCCTTCGTGACGTGACGGGTTCGAGGCGGCGTCAGCCGGCCGCGAAGTAGTCCTTGACCACGATCGAGCCGTCGATGATGCCGGCCTTGATCGCATCGAGCTCGGCCTTCAGCTCCGCCGAGACCGCGCTGTCGAAGTTGTGGAACTCGGCGAGGCCCGTGCCCTCGTTGGCAAGGTTGTTCGCCAGCACGCCACCGGCGAACGAGCCGTCGACGGCCGCGCCGATCGAGGCCTTGACGCCGTTGTCGATCCGCTTGAGGACGGAGGACAGCATGATGTCCTCGTACTCCGGGGCGGACACGAACTGGTCGACGTCGACGCCGATGAACTTGACGTCGGCACCGCCGGCGTTGGCGTCCTGGACGGCGGCCATCGCGCCGAGGCCGACCGGGCCGGCGACGGCGAAGATGACGTCAGCGCCTTCCTGGATGAACGCGGCTGCCTGGGCGTTGCCCTTGGCCGTGTCCGAGAAGTCGCCCGTGAACGAGCCCTGCTGCGCGACCGGGTCCCAGCCGAGCGCCCGGACACTGGTGCCCTTCTGCTTGTTGTAGTAGTTCACGCCGGCCACGAAGCCGTCCATGAACACCGCAACCGGCGGGATGTTGATGCCGCCGAAGGTGCCGACGGCGCCGGTCTTCGACATGCCCGCGGCCAGGTAGCCGGCCATGAACGACGGCTCGTCCATCGCGAACACGATGCCGAGCACGTTCGGGATCGTCGGGTCGTAGGCGTAGTCGACGATGGCGAACTTCTGGTCCGTGTTGGCCTCGGCCGCGATCTTCGTGTCGTCGCCGAGCAGGAAGCCGACGGTCACGATGATGTCGCAGCCTTCGTCGATGAAGGTCTGGATGTTCTTGGCGTAGTCGGTCTGCGCGGCCGACTCGAGGAACTTCGGCTCGCTGAGGTTGAACTCCTCAGTCGCCAGCTGGACGCCTTCCCAGGCGTTCTGGTTGAAGCCCTTGTCGTCGATGCCGCCGGTGTCGCTGACCTCGCACGCCTTGAAGGCGAGCGGGGTCGACTCGGGCGTCGGCTCGGCGGTCGGCTCGACGGAGGCCGGCGGGGCCTCGGTCGGGGCGGTGGTCGGTGCGGTGGTGGCGCCCCCGCCGCCACAGGCGGCGAAGACGAACGACGCGGCGCCCAGAAGGGCGACGAGCCGGGTGCTGGTCCGCAAGGTTTGCTCCTCCTCGTGCTGCGGCGGCGAGCCGAACTGGTCTCGCAGCGCCGAGTTCCACGGGGCGCGATGCGTGCGCCCTCTGCCGGTCACGGGTCGCGGCTCCCTGCGGCCTGTGACGACCGGGACCCGCGCGGCTGTGGTCAGTATGCATGGGTCCGGTGCGCGCGTGCAATGATCCGGGCGTCTCGACGGGCCGTGCCGCACGGCCCCCCACACACGGTCGAGGGAGGGCAGCGTGGACGACGCGGACCGGGCGCCGCGCCCCGACGACGGGGCCGCCGAGCGCGCCCGCCGGCGTGCGGACCGCGAGCGGGTGCGGGCGCTCATGGACCTGCACGAGGACCGCGGGCCGGTCCCGGTGCTCGACGACGCGGCGATCGCGGAGGTGCTCGCCCGGGCCCGCCGGATCGCCGTCGTGGGCGCGTCCTCGCGGCCGTTCCGGCCGTCGCACGGCGTGATGGCCACGCTCCTGCGCCACGGGTACGAGGTGGTGCCCGTCAGCCCGCGCGAGACGGAGGTGCTGGGTCGTCCCTGCTACCCGGACCTCGCCGCCGCAGTGGCCGCCGAGGGACCCGTGGACATCGTGGACGTGTTCCGCAATGCGGCGGCCTGCCCGGCGCACGCGCGGGAGGCCGTGGCGGTCGGGGCAGGCTGCCTGTGGCTGCAGCTGGGGATCGTGAGCTGGGAGGCCGCCCGGATCGCCGCCGAGGCCGGGATCCCGGTGGTCATGGACCGCTGCACGTCGATCGAGCTGGGCCGGCTCCGGCCCGGTCGCCCGGCTCAGCCTCCCCCGGGTTGAGCAGCGGCCTCCCTCCCCCCGCTCTCGTCAGCGGATCGCGAAGCCCAGGAACACCAGCACCACGCCGGCGATCAGGATCGCGCCGCCCACCTGGGCCTGGCGCCGGAACAGCTGCATCGCGACCGAGGCGCCGGTCTTGCCGTCGGGTCGCGGGCCGCCGCGCCAGGCCTCGTAGCGGGCGACGTTGGCGTCCTGCTCGCGCAGGGCCATGTAGCGCCGGTACGGTCCCTTCGCCCGCAGGTAGCCGACGGCGATCAGCACGATGCCGACGGCGAGCAGCCCGAGGTTGAGCAGGCCCACGGCTACGCGTCGCGGTCCAGGCGCTCGCGGAC
>CAYJOH010000252.1:0-4441 GCA_964371685.1 uncultured Anaerolineaceae bacterium | reverse complement strand
TCGCCACGTCCGCGCCGCCGTCCACGAGCGCGGAGACCAGCTGGACGTGGAGCTGGGGCTGGATGTCGCCGCCCATCGACCCGCCCACGACCCACGGCCGCCGCTCGCCGTCGCGGAACAGCATCCCCGGCAGCAGCGAGTGCGCGGTCCGCCGCCCCGGCTCCAGCACGTTGGGATGCGCCGGATCCAGCGAGAACGAGGCCCCGCGGTTCTGGAAGTGCACGCCGGTCTCCGCGTCCAGCACGCCCGACCCGAAGCCGGCCGCGTTGGACTGGATCAGGCTCACGGCGTTGCCGTCCGCGTCCACGACGGCAAGGTAGATCGTGCCGCCCACCAGCGTCCGGACCGGGGTCGGGGCGGGATCGGCGCGGGCGGGGTCGATGCGCGCCGCCAGGTCCGCGGCATGGTCCGCCGACAGCAGCCGCGCCACCGGCACGTCGCGGAACGCGGGGTCGGCGAGGAACGCGTCGCGATCCGCGAACACGAGCTTCGCCGCCTCCAGCTGGAGATGGAGCCACGCGGCATCCGTCCAGCCGCGACCGTCGAACCGCGCCCCGGCCGGCGGCGCGAACCGCTCCAGCACGTTGAGGGCCTCGAGCGCCACCATGCCGCTGCTGTTCGGGGGATGCGTCGTGACCCGGACGCCGCGGTACGTCGTGGCGATCGGCGTCTCCCACGTGCTCGCGTGCCCGCGCAGGTCCGCAACCGCGAACGGCGCCCTCGCCGCCGCCAGCCCGCGGACCAGCCGTTCGCCCAGCTCGCCGTCGTAATAGGCGTCGAACCCCTCGCGCGCGAGGGTGGCCAGCGTGCCCGCGAGCGCCGGCAGCCGGACCCGTTCGCCCGGTCGCCAGGCACGCCCGTCGGGCCGCCACACGGCGCGGAACCCGGCGCCCCACCCGGCATCGCCGATCGACGCGGCCGTCCGCTCCACGGCGCCGATGAGCCCGTCCCAGGCCGGGAACCCGGCCTCGGCCTGCTCGATCGCGGCTCCCAGGATCGCGTCCCGCGACAGCCGGCCCCACCGGCGGTGCGCATCGGCCCACGACCGGACGGCGCCCGGCACGCTGATCCCGTGCGGTCCCCGGAGCGGGATCCGGTCCAGCCCGGCGTCGCGCAACCGGGCGGCGGAGGCTCCGGCCGGCGCCCGACCGGACCCGTTGAGCGCGACCTGTTCGCCGGCGGCCTCGTCCCACACCAGCCAGAACGCGTCGCCGCCGATGCCGCAGCCGTTGGGCATGACCACGCCCAGCACCGCGTTGGTCGCGATCGCCGCGTCCACCGCGTGGCCCCCGGCGGCCAGGACCGACAGGCCCGCCGACGTCGCGAGGTGGTGCGGCGCGACGACCGCGCCCCGCGCGCCGCGCGCGAGCCGCGCCGGGACGAGGGCCGGGGAGCGGCCCGGGGCTCGGCCGGCGCCGGGCTCAGCCATCGACCCGCTCGTCGGCCAGCGCGGGAGCGGTCGCCGGCTCGTCGGACAGCACGGCCGGCGTCGCCGGGCCGCCCACGTGGTGCTCGTACCGCCGCAGGTGGGACAGCGGCAGCAGCGCCACGCCCAGCAGCACCAGCGACGTCACGAAGATCCCGTCCAGCCCCCACAGGTCCGCCGCCCAGCCCCCGACCAGGCTGCCGATGATCTGCCCCAGTCCCAGGAACACCGAGTACAGGCCCATGATCGCGCCCCGGTCGTCCGGGTAGGCCTCGGTCACGTCGGCCAGCAGGCCGATCGCCGCCGGCGTCGCGCCCGCCAGCACGAACAGCCCGCCCGCCCCGAGGGCGAGCAGCGGCACCAGCGCCGCCAGGCTGGCGCTGATCGGGTGGTTGAGCGCGAGCCCGGCCGCCAGCATCACGCCGCCGCCCAGGATCCCGTACAGGATGATCGTGGTCCGGCGCAGCGTCTTGAACTTGCCGCCCCAGTAGAACAGGCCGGCGAAGAACAGCAGCCCGCCGATCCCCAGGCCGAGGCTGACCGAGATCTCGTCGAAGCCGCCCATCAGCCGCTGTCCCGTGAACCGCGGATCGGGCGCGCGGACCAGCTGGAACAGCGTCTGGCTGGTGTACAGGCCCAGCGTGGCGTTGATCGCGATCCAGGTCGGCGCCAGCAGCCAGACGTGGTTGCCGGACAGGATCCGCAGGTAGCGGCGGAGCCCTTCCGTGGGGTCGTGCGCCGAGGCCGCGGGTGCCGGCTCCGCGTGGGCGGGGACGCCGAACCGGTAGATCGAGAACGAGACGCCGTACAGCACGGCGTTGCCGAGGAAGGCCGTGGGACCGAGGACGCGGAACAGCGGTCCGGCGATCACGAAGCCGGCCATCAGCCCGGCCAGCGTGGCCGCCTCGAAGCGCGCCACGGCCCGGCCGCGGTGGAGTTCGTCATCGGCGGTCGCGAAGGCGATGAAGCCGAGGATCGAGGGCACCGATGCCGCCGTGGCGAGGCCCTCGAGGATGCGCGTCCCGCCCAGGATCGGCAGGCTGACGGTGAGGGCCGTGATCACCACGGCGATCGCGCCGAACACGGGGCCCACCTGCATGATCCGCCGGTGGCCGACCCGGTCCGACAGCACGCCGAACAGTGGCGACCCCACGAGCTCGCTGGCGTAGAACAGCGCCCCGAACATCCCGACCACGAAGGCGCTCACCGGCTCGCCGCCGTAGCGCGGCAGGTTCGCCAGGTAGAACACCAGCATGCCGCCGGTGAGTCCCGTGGACAGGCGCAGCGTGAAGGTGCCGAACACGACGGCGAGCAGGGGGCGGTCCACTGCCGACAAGCGTAGCGGGTCGGACGGGGACGGGCCCGAGCGCCGTATGATCGCGGGCCAGGGGGCGTCCACCAGCCGTGGACCCGAGGAGGAGCCCGACCGTGTCACACGTCGCGATCGTCACCGACTCCGCGAGCGACCTGCCGCCCGAGGTCGCCGACCCGGCGGGCATCGTCGTGGTGCCGCTCGTCGTGAGCTTCGGCTCGGACAGCTTCCGCCCGGGCGTCACCCTCACGACGGACCAGTTCTGGGCGCGGATGACGGCGCCCGATGCCCCGTTCCCGACGACCGCGGCCGCCGCCCCGGGCGACTTCCTGGGCGTGTTCCAGAAGGCGTTCGACGAGGGCGCCGAGGCGGTGGTCTGCGTCAACGTCTCGGGCTCCCTGTCCGGCACGCTCAAGGCGGCGCAGGTCGCGGCGGGGATGCTGCCCGACCGCGAGGTCCACGTGGTGGACTCGCGGACGGCGTCGATGGGCGTTGGGATGCTCGCCCAGATCGGCGCCGAGCTCGCGGCGGAGGGCGTGTCCGGGGCGGAGATCGCCCGCGTCCTCGAGGCGCGCAAGTCGGACGTGGACCTGTACGTCGCCCTCGACACGCTGGAGTACCTCAAGCGCGGCGGCCGGATCAGCGGCGCCCGGGCCGCGGTCGGCACGATGCTCTCGATCAAGCCGATCATCACCGTCATCGAGGGGGTCGTGGAGAACGCGGACCGCGTCCGGTCGCGGGCCAAGGCGCGCGAGCGCGTGCTGGAGCTGCTGACCGCGAAGCCGCTGGAGCGGGCGTCGCTGCTCCACACGACCAACGCCGACGTGGACGAGTTCAGGGAGCGGTTCCTGGAGCGGTCGGGGCTGGACGCCTCGCGAGTCCAGACGATGCTCGTCGGCCCGTCGGTGGGGCCGCACCTCGGGCCCGGCTGCGTCGGGGCCGTGATCATGTACCGCCACTGACGGACCCCCGGCGCCGCCCCGCCCGGCGGTGCCCACCCCTGCCGCCCGACAGGGACGAGCGGGTGACAGATTGGTTGCGGCACGGTGACGAAGGGCCCATGGTGAACGGGTCCCGGTGGCTATACTCGAAACCCGAAGGCGGCGCGCCCGTGCTCGTTGGTCATGCCACGACCGACCCGACTGCGCGCCCCGTGGGGTCGTCCGGGAGACGGCTCATCGATCGCGGACGGCGTCCACCGTCCCGCAACGAGAGGAACCTCCGTTCATGACGACGGAACAGACAACGGCGCCGATCAACGCCTGGCACGTCGCGCAGAGCCAGTTCGACCTGGCAGCCGAGATGCTCAACCTCGACCCCGGGCTGCGCCGCGTCCTCCGCGAGCCCCGCCGAGAGCTCACCGTCCACTTCCCGGTCAAGATGGACGACGGGAGTGTCCAGGTCTTCACCGGCTACCGCGTCCAGCACAACCTCGGGCGCGGGCCGGCCAAGGGCGGCATCCGCTACCACCAGGACGTCACGATCGACGAGGTCAAGGCCCTCGCGATGTGGATGACCTGGAAGTGCGCGGTCGTGGGCATCCCGTACGGCGGCGGCAAGGGCGGCGTCATCGTCGACCCCAAGAAGCTGTCGAAGAAGGAGCTCGAGGGCCTCAGCCGCCGGTTCTTCACCGAGATCGAGGTCCTCGTCGGGCCCGAGCGCGACATCCCGGCCCCGGACGTCAACACGACGCCCCAGATCAT
>CAYJOH010000251.1:0-4445 GCA_964371685.1 uncultured Anaerolineaceae bacterium | reverse complement strand
TCAACCGCTGGGCGCCGCGTTCGTTGCGCGGGATGGGCTAGCCGTGCGGCGATCCGCGCGCCGAGCGCCCGAAACGTCGCACGGTGCGCTCGTTGGGTCGCCGGGGCGACCGGAGCGCCGCTGCGCTCGTTGCGCCGCTTGGCGACGTGCGCCGCTGGGCGACCGGCGTCGACGGCGTCGCTCCCCCCGAGAATCGAGACGGCCCCCGGGGGTGCGGCGGCCGGGGGCGCGGGGGGCGCCCCCCCCCATACGCGCCCCGCCGGCGGGGGGCCGGGGGGCCGTGACCGTGGCGGGTGCGAGGGAGGCGCGACCGAAGGTCAGCCGCGCTCCATCCGGGACGCCGCCACGTGGCGGCTCCAGTCCGACGTCCGCCCGTCCGGCATCGCCGAGCTGCCGATCCAGCCGCACACGCAGGTGACTTCCTGGTGGCGGTGGCGGTACTCGGCGATCACGTGCTTGCGCTCGTCGGCCGGCGGTGCCGGACGACGTGGCGGCAGGCCCGTGCCGGGACGCTTGACGTCGGCCATGGGCTCAGGCCCGGCGCTGGGCGAAGCAGGCGCTGCAGTAGACCGGCTTGCCCGAGGTCGGGCGGAACGGGACCTCGGTCTCCTGCCCGCAGGACGAGCAGGTCGCCGGGAACATCTCGCGCGGGCCGCGGCTGCCGCCGCCACGCGCGCCGTAGCCACCGGCACCGCCGGAGCTGTAGCCACCGCCGCCGGAGCTGTAGCCACCGCCGGAGCTGTAGCTGCCACCGCCGTACCCGCCGGTGTCAGAGTTGCGGGCGGCCTTGCGGGCCGACCGGCAGGTGGGGCAGCGGCGCGGCTCGGTGAAGCCACGCTCGGCATAGAAATCCTGCTCGCTGGCAGTGAAGGTGAAGGCCTGGCCGCAGTCGGCGCAGGTGAGCGTCTTGTCGACGTTCATGAGAGATCCACTTCCTCGTGGTTGCGACGGTTTCCGCGATCTTCCTCGGCGGAAACCGGGAGGGAGTGGATCGAGTCGGCCGTACTAGGCTCGCCCGACGATGGGGCGTAACGCGAGCATACGCCATCCGCAGGGTTGCGCCAAGGGTACGGATTCAGCCGATGCCGAGAGAAACGCGGCACCGATCCCGCGATCGCAGCCCGGTGGCTCACTTCGCAGGCAGCGTCCCGGTGAAGGCGAACGAGCGGCGAAGCCATTCGTCGAGGGCCGGATCGTCGGCGACGACGTCCGCTGGCAGCGTCGCGTAGCCCCGCATCGTCCGGCCGGGCATCGGCGAGAACGGCGCCGCGCCGGGCAGAGCGAGGAGCGCCTCCAGATCCGCAGGCGCCAGCCGCACCATCCAGGTGTCCGCGAACAGCCCGGTGGCGAGGTTGCCGCCGACGAACAGCGCCGGGTAGCCGAACATCTTCCGCCTCGCCGCCTCCGGGTGGCGCGCCGCCGCCGCCTCGAACCGCGCGACCAGCTCGGGCGGCGACTTCTCGAACGACGGCACGCGACGACCCTCCTGTCGGCCGGTCAGTCGAGGCCCGGCCGGACGTGGCCGGTGGGCACCACCAGCACGTACTTCCCGGACAGGTCCACGCTGAACGGCAACCGGTTCCACGGGCCGCTGCTCCGGCGGCGTACGAACTGGCGCCCGACGGCGGCGACCGGGACCGCGATGCCGGGCTTGGGCGCCGGACCCCAGCCCTCGGAGACGTTCGGGTACAGCGGGTCGAGGATGTGCGCCTTCGTGACCCGGAAGCTGCCGGATCGCAGCGGGTCCGCGGTCGCCTCGAACCCGCTCATGACCCAGGCGTGGCGACCGCGCCAGACCAGCAGGCCGACCGGCCGCTCCCACTCCCGGATCGCGCGGGCGGCGATCCGCATCGCCTCGTCCAGGCTGTCCGCTCCTACGATGCGGTACGGACCGGCGCGGTGGATCACGAGGCTGGCGGTCCAGCCACGGATGCTCGCGCCCTGGCGCTCGCCGAAGCCGGGCGGGCGCGGCCCGCTCCAGGCCCGGGCGAGGTCCTGGAGCCGCCGCTGGGTGCGCCGCGACGCGTCGCGGCCGGGATGGACGATGTTGAGCATCATCTGGATGCTCGCGCCGACGCACTGGACGTAGTTGGACTGGCGGACGAAGTCACGCGGGCCGGCGAGGTTCATCCGGAACACGCGCGTCGCGTCCGCGGTGGCGGCGCCCGCGGCCGGCGGGGCACCCGATGCGGCCACCGGCCCGGCAGGCGCAGCTCCGGAGCCGACGGCGAGGGCGAGGGCGAGGACGAGGGGACGCGCGCGGATCATCGGTCGCAGAACGATACGCCGATCCGTCAGGAAGGGTTCTCGTCGGCGAGGTTGGGCGCCAGCCAGCGGGCAGCCTCGTCCAGCGCCATGCCCGTCCGCAGCGCGAAGTCCTGGAGCTGGTCGCGCCCGATCCGCCCGAGCCCGAAGTAGTGGCTGCCCGGGTGCCACAGGTACAGCCCGGACACCGACGCCGTGGGCAGCATCGCGTACGACTCGGTCAGGCGGATGCCGGCCCGCGTCTCCGCGTCCAGCACCGCGAACAGCGTGCCCTTGGCCGTGTGGTCCGGCGTGGCGGGGTAGCCGGGCGCGGGCCGGATGCCGGCGTACTGCTCCGCGATGAGCTCGGCGTTGGACAGCGCCTCGTCCGGCGCGTAGCCCCACAGCTCCCGGCGGACGCGCTCGTGCATCCGCTCCGCGAACGCCTCCGCCAGCCGGTCCGCGAGGGCCTTGGCCATGATCGCCGAGTAGTCGTCGTGGGCGGCCTCGAACCGGCGAACCAGCTCGTCCAGCCCGTGGCCCGCGGTGACGGCGAACGCGCCGATGAAGTCCGGGACGCCCACCGGCCCGACGAAGTCCGCGACCGAGAGGTTCGGCCGCCCGTCCGGCTTGGCCATCTGCTGGCGGAGGGCATGCAGGCGGGCGAGCTCGGTGGTCCGGGTCTCGTCCGCGAACAGGACGATGTCGTCGTCATCGGTCACGTTCGCCGGCCAGAACCCCACCACCGCCGACGCCGACAGCAGCTCCTCGTCCACGATCCGGCCCAGGAGGGCCGTCGCGTCGCGATGGAGGTCGCGGGCGGCGGCGCCCACGCGGGGGTCGTCGAGGATCGCCGGGAACGCGCCCCGCAGCTCCCAGGTCGCGAACAGCGGCGTCCAGTCGATCCGCTCCACGAGCTCGCCCAGCGGGTAGCGCTCAAAGGCCCGGACGCCGGTGAACGACGGCCGGGGCGGCGCCGGTGGCCAGTCCAGCCGGAGCCGGTTCGCGCGTGCGCCCGCGAGCGTGAGACGCCCCTCCCGGGCCCGACGGCCCTCCCGCTCCCGACGGACGGTCTCGTACTCCGCGCGGACTGACGCCGCGAAGCCCTGGCGCGCGCCCGCGTCCACCAGCGATCCCGCGACGCCCACGGCGCGTGAGGCGTCGGCCACGTGGACGACCGGCGCGGAGTAGGCGGGCTCGATCTTGACGGCCGTGTGGACCCGGGACGTGGTCGCGCCGCCGATCAGCAGCGGGGTCGTCATCCCGTCACGCTCCATCAGCGACGCGATGTGGACCATCTCGTCCAGCGACGGCGTGATCAGCCCCGAGAGGCCGATCAGGTCCGCCCCCACCTCCCGCGCCGTGTCCAGGATCCGGGCGGCCGGGACCATCACCCCGAGGTCGATCACCTCGTAGTCGTTGCAGCCCAGGACCACGCCCACGATGTTCTTGCCGATGTCGTGGACGTCGCCCTTGACCGTGGCCATCACGATCGTGCCCGCCCGCCGTCCCGTGCCCTCGCGCTCCGCTTCGAGGTAGGGGATGAGCACGGCCACGGCCTTCTTCATCACCCGGGCGCTCTTGACGACCTGGGGCAGGAACATCTTGCCGGCCCCGAACCGGTCGCCCACCACGTTCATGCCGGCCATCAGCGGCCCCTCGATGACGTCCAGCGGCCGGGTCGTCGCCAGGCGGGCCTCCTCGGTGTCCTCGACGATGAACGCGTCGATGCCCTCGACCAGGGCGTGGGTCAGGCGCTCGCCGACCGGGAGCTCCCGCCACCCGAGGTCGTCCGCGGCGCGCGCCACGGCCGCCCCGCCCGCGTACCGCGGCGCGATCTCCAGCAGCCGGTCCGTGGCGTCCGGGCGGCGGTCCAGGACCACGTCCTCGACGCGCTCGCGCAGCTCCGGGTCGATGTCGTCGTACTGGGGCAGCGCGCCGGCGTTGACGATCGCCATGTCGAGGCCCGCGCGGATCGCGTGGTACAGGAACACCGCGTGGATCGCCTCGCGCACCCGGTCGTTGCCCCGGAACGCGAACGACACGTTGGACACGCCGCCGCTCACGCGCGCGTGCGGGATCGACGCCTTGAGCCGGCGGGTGGCCTCGAAGAACGCGACGGCGTACTGCGCGTGCTCCTCGATCCCGGTCGCGATCGCGAAGATGTTGGGATCGAGGATGACGTCCTCGGGCGCGAAGCC
>CAYJOH010000250.1:0-4455 GCA_964371685.1 uncultured Anaerolineaceae bacterium | reverse complement strand
GCGGCCCGCTGCGTCCCAAGCCGCGATTCCGACCGCCGAGGGCTCGCCCTCTGCTCCCGAAGCCGCACCATGACCGGATCAGACCGTGTTCGAGGCCCAGAGTCGTCGTGGTTGCGGCTCCTGGAGCAGCGGAGGCGGCTCCGGATCTCGACCTTGCGGCTCTCCAAGCAGCAGCCGCCCGTCAGCCCCGGGCGCGCTGGTTGCGGGCGGCCGCGTCGGCGATCTCCTCGATCCGCCGGGCCCGCGTCTCCGGCCGCCGTGCCGTGACGAGCCAGCCGAGCAGCATCTTGCGTGCGGACGGCGGGAAGGCCGCGAAGTTGGCGGCCGCGGGCGGCTGAGCGTCGAGCGCCGCGGCGAGGTCGTCGGGGACCTCCAGGCGCTCGACGGAATCGAGGAGCTCCCACGACCCGTTCGCCTTCGCACGCTCGATGGCGGCGAGGCCGGCGGGCATCATCCGGCCCTCGGCGATCAGCCGCTCGACGCGCGCCTTGTTCGTCGCGGCCCACACGCTGCGTGGCTTCCGGGGCGCGAAGTACAGCTTGCCCCGCTCGTCGTCTACCCGGCCGCCGGTGCTGTCCACCCAGCCGACGCACAGGGCCTCCTCGATGGCGGCTTCGTAGTCCAGGCCCTGGCGCCCGGATCGCGTGCGCCAGGTCACGAGCCAGGCGCCGCTCGCGGTCGCATGGTTGGCCTCCAGCCAGGCGCGCCACGTGGCGCGGTCGTCGGCGTGGACGTGGGGCGCGTCGTCGAGGGCGGACATGTCCCCGAGGATAGCGGCACGGGTCGTCGCGGGAGGTCCGGCGGATCGTGCGGCTCGGGCCCGTTGGGCGGGGCCATCCGGCGGTTGACGGGGTGCAGACCCCGGACCATCCTCGGCCGGTGGGCATCGCGACCGAGCCTCGGGTCGAAGGCGCCCCTGCTCCGCGCGCTCCCCTGCGGCGCGAGGGCCCGGACAAGCTGACGGGTGCGGCGCGCTTCACGGACGATCTCGTCGTCCCGGGCGCGTGGTTCGGGGCGACCGTGCGCTCCACCGAGCCCCACGCCCGCCTGCTCGGCATCGACCTCGACCCCGCGTTCGACTGGTCCTCGGTCGTGGTCGTCACCGCCGCCGACATCCCCGGCGACAACGTCGTCGCGCTGATCGTGGACGACCAGCCGGTGCTGGTCGCGGACGAGATCCGGCACGTCGCGGAGCCGGTGGCGCTGGTCGCGGCGCCAGACCCGGCGACCGCCCGTGCGGCGCGGAACGCGATCCACATCCGGACGGAGCCGCTGCCGGCGGTGCTGGACCCGCTGGCCTCGGGCGCGGCCTGCAAGGTGTTCGAGATCGCGAAGGGGGACCTCGACGCCGGCTTCGCGGCGGCCGACCTGGTGATCGAAGGCAGCTACACGACCGGGCACCAGGAGCAGGCGTACCTCGAGCCGCAGGCGGCGGTCGCGATCCCCCGCGAGGACGGCGGGGTCACGATCCACGGCTCGATGCAGTGCCCCTTCTACGTCCACACCGCGGTGATGCGGGCGCTGGCGCTCGACCGCGACCGGGCGGTGATCGTCCAGGCCGAGACCGGCGGCGGGTTCGGCGGCAAGGAGGACTACCCCTCGATCCTCGCCATCCACGCCGCACTGCTCGCGCGCAAGGCCGGCCGCCCGGTGCGGCTGACCTACGACCGGCACGAGGACATCGCCGCCACGACGAAGCGCCACCCGTCCGTGATCCGGCACCGGACCGGTGTCACCCGCGACGGCCGGCTGCTGGCGCAGGACATCGACCTCATCTACGACGCAGGGGCGTACACCACGCTGTCGCCGGTGGTCCTGTCGCGCGGCGGGATCCACGCGGGTGGCCCGTACGCGTGCCCGAACGTCCGGATCCGGGCGCGGGCGGCGCTGACGAACACCCCGCCGAACGGCGCCTTCCGGGGGTTCGGCGCGCCCCAGTCCGAGTTCGCCGCGGAGCTGCACCTGGACCGGGTCGCCGAGGCGCTGGGCATGTCGCCGCTGGAGATCCGGCGGCGCAACGCGTATCGCGAGGGTGACCTGACCGCCACCGGCCAGGTCCTGCGCGAGAGCGTGGCGGCGGCCGACGTGCTGGAGGCGGCGGCCGAGGCGTCCGGGTTCGAGCGCGTCCGGGCGACCCACGCGGCTGCGCGGGAGGCGAGCGGGCCGTCCGGGGCGGGCGGGCGCCGGACCGCGCCCCGGTCCGCGCCCCGGTCCGCGCCAGGGATCGGCATCGCCCTTGGCTGGCACGGGGCCGGGTTCACGGGCGGCGGCGAGGCCCGGCTGGCCAGCGTTGCGTCCGTGGAGCTCGGGGCGGACGGGCGGATCCGCGCGCTGGCCGCGAACACCGAGATGGGCCAGGGCGCCCGCACGGTGCTCGCCCAGGTCACCGCGGCGGCGCTGGGCGTGCCGCCCGAGGCCGTCGAGGTCGTCCCGCCGGACACGTCGGTCGTGCCCGACAGCGGCCCGACGGTAGCCTCGCGGACGACGATGATCGTCGGCGGCCTGCTGGCCACGGCGGCGGCCCATCTCCGGACCGACGTGCAGGCGGCGACCGGGCGTCCGTTCGCGGAGTCGTTCGGGGCGTATGCCCGGGACCACGGCGCGCTGCGCGCGACCGAGCAGTTCCACGGCTTCCCGGGGATCAGCTGGAGCGACGAGACGTACATCGGCGACGCGTACCCGGCGTACAGCTGGTCGTGCGCGGTCGCGGCCGTGGACGTGGACCTCGACACCGGCGCGGTCCGGGTGCGGTCCGTCGTCCAGGCCGTGGATCCCGGACGGGTCGTGAACCCGGTGCTCGCCGAGGGCCAGGTGGAGGGCGGCACGCTCCAGGGCGTCGGGTACGCGACGCTGGAGGAGATGCAGGTCGTGGACGGGCGGTACCGCAACGACCGCATGGCGACGTACCTCGTCCCGACCGTCCTCGACGCGCCGCGGATCGAGTCGATCCTCGTCGAGCGGCCGTTCTCTGGCGTGCCCCACGGGGCCAAGGGCCTCGGTGAGCTGCCGATGGACATCCCGGCGCCCGCGGTGGTGGCCGCGATCCACGACGCGACGGGCGCCTGGATCACCGACCTGCCGGCGACCCCGGAGAAGGTGCTGGCGGCGATCGTCGAGGCCGAGGAACGGCGACGGGAGGCGGGACGATGACCGCGACGCTCCCCGTGATCACGGACACGATCCGCTTCCACGTCAACGGCCGACCGGTGGAGGCGGATGCCCCCGGCGGGCGGCGCCTGCTCGACGTGCTGCGCGTGGACCTCGGCTTGACGGGCACGAAGGAGGGCTGCGGCGAGGGCGAGTGCGGCGCCTGCTCGGTGCTGCTGGACGGGGTGCTGGTCAACGCGTGCCTCGTGCCGCTGGCGCAGGTCGACGGGCGGGACGTGCTGACGGTCGAAGGGCTGGCCGCGGACGGCCGGCTGGACCCGCTCCAGCAGGCCTTCCTGGAGCTGGGCGGCACGCAATGCGGGTTCTGCGCGCCCGCCATGCTGCTCGCCGCGCGGGCGTTCCTCGCCACCGGCCACGCGGCGACCGAGCCCGCGATCCGCGAGGCGATCGCCGGCAACCTGTGCCGGTGCACGGGCTACACGAAGATCATCCAGGCGATCGCGGCCGCCGGCACCGGCCCTTGGACGGTCGCCGCCGGGGCCGATGCGTCGGCCGTGACGGTCGCGTGGCCGGCTCCGCGACCGCCCGCCGCCGTCATCGAAGCCGCCGATCGGGCTGCGCCGCGCGTCGTACGGCCCTCCTCCCTGTACGACGCGCTGGCCCGGCTCGCCGCGGACCCCGAGCTCCGCCCGATCGCCGGCGGGACCGACGTCATGGTCGAGCTGGCGGCGGGCGTCGCATCGCCGTCGCGGCCGCTGCTCGACATCTGGGACCTGGACGAGCTCCGCTTGATCGACGTCGAGCACGACGAGCTGATCCTCGGCGCGCTCACGACGTACGCCGACCTGCGCGGCTCCGCCGTCATCCACGGCGCGCTGCCGGTCCTTGCCGAGGTCGCCGCGTCGGTGGGCGCCGCGCAGATCCAGAACCGGGGCACGATCGGCGGCAACTGCATGACCGCGTCGCCGGCCGCGGACATGGCGCCGGTGCTGCTGGCCACGGACGCGCGGTTCGAGCTCGCCGGTTCGCACGCGACGCGGATCGTCCCGGCGGACGCGTTCTGGCCGGGCTATCGGCGTACGGCCGTGGAGGCCGGCGAGCTGCTGGTCGCGGTCCGGATCCCGCTCGTCCCCGGTCGCCACGTCCGGGCCCGCAAGGTGGGCACGCGCCGGGCGCAGTCCATCGCCAAGGCGTCGATCGTCCTCGCCTGGCGCACGGCGCCCGACCGGCACGGCGCATGGCACGACGTGCGGGTGGCCCTGGGATCCGTCGCGCCCACCCCGATCCGCGCCCGCCGGACCGAGGCGGTGCTCGAGGGCACGACGCCCGCGCCCGACGTGGCAGACC
>CAYJOH010000249.1:3043-4462 GCA_964371685.1 uncultured Anaerolineaceae bacterium | reverse complement strand
GTGGACTACGGCGCCGGCAACCTCGTGTCGATCGAGCAGGCGCTCACCGCCGCCGGCGCCCGCGTGCGCCTGGCCACGGCCGGCGACGGGATCGACGGCGCGGACCTGCTCGTCGTTCCCGGCGTCGGGGCGGCCGCGCCGGCGATGGAGCGGCTGCGCGGCGCGGGCCTCGTGACGCCGATCCGCGCCTGGATCGAGGCCGACCGGCCGTTCCTGGGCATCTGCCTCGGCCTCCAGCTGCTGTTCGACGGCAGCGACGAGGACGGCGCCCTGACCCTCGGCGTCCTGCCCGGCCGCACGGTCCGCCTCGACGGGGCGCCCACCCTGCCCCACATCGGCTGGAACCAGGTCGATCGCCGCCGGCCGCACCCCGCGTTCGACGGCATCGCCGATGGCGCGGACCTCTACTTCGTCCACTCCTACGCCGGCCTGCCGGCCGGCGGCCTCGACGACGAGGCCGTCATCGCGACCACCGGCCACGGCCCTCGGTTCGTGTCGGCGGTGGCCCGCGGGCGCCTGCTGGGGGTCCAGTTCCACCCCGAGCGATCCGGCCGCGACGGGCTGCGGCTGCTGGCCAACGTCGTCCGGCTGGCCGCCGCCGAGCGCGACCGGCGGAGCGCCGCCTGATGCTCCGTCGCCGCGTGATCCCGTGCCTCGACGTGGCCAACGGGCGCGTGGTCAAGGGCACCCGGTTCGTGGACCTCACCGACGAGGGGGATCCCCCGGAGCTGGCGGAGCGCTACGCGCAGGAGGGCGCGGACGAGCTCGTGTTCCTCGACATCTCCGCCGCCCCGGAGGGGCGTGGCACGCTGCTCGACGTGGTGGAGCGGACGGCCCGCCGGGCGTTCATCCCCCTGACCGTGGGCGGCGGCGTCCGGACCGTGGACGACATGCGCGACGTCCTGCGGGCCGGCGCGGACAAGGTGAGCCTCAACACCCGGGCGGTCGCGGAGCCGGACCTCGTGGCCCGCTGCGCGGCGCGCTTCGGCAGCCAGGCCGTGGTGGTGGCCATCGATGCGCGCCGCGTGACGGGCGGCGCGGACGACGGACGCTTCCCGTCCGGGTACGAGGTGGTGGTCAGGGGCGGCCGCGAGCCTGCGGGCCTCGACGCGGTCGCCTGGTCCCGGCGGGTCGTGGAGCTGGGCGCGGGCGAGCTGCTGGTGACCTCCATCGACCGCGACGGGACGCAGTCGGGCTTCGACACGGCGCTCCTCCGGGCGATCACCTCCGGCGTGGAGGTGCCGGTCATCGCGTCCGGTGGCGCGGCCGGTCCCGACGACTTCGTGCGCGCGGTCCGCGACGGGGGTGCGGACGCCGTGCTGGCGGCATCGATCTTCCATCGGCGCCGCGTCTCGATCGCCGACGTGAAGGCCGTGATGGCCGCCGCGGGCCTTCCCGTGCGGACGATCGACGCCGGGG
>CAYJOH010000249.1:0-2943 GCA_964371685.1 uncultured Anaerolineaceae bacterium | reverse complement strand
GAGGCGCTCGTCGCGACGCTCGCCACCGGCGAGGTGCACTTCCACTCCCGCTCACGCGGCCGCCTGTGGCGCAAGGGCGAGTCGTCCGGCAACGTGCTCCGGCTGCGGTCGCTGGCGCTGGACTGCGACGGCGACGCGCTGCTCCTGGGCGTCGAGCCCGCCGGCCCCACCTGCCACCGCGGCACGCGCAGCTGCTTCGACGCCGACGGGGCCGCCGACATGGCCGCGGCGCCGGTGACCCCGCCAACCCAGGGGTTCGCCTGGCTCGAGTCGCTGTGGGCGACGATCGCGGACCGAGCGGCGACTCGCCCGCAGGGCTCCTACACGGTGGCATTGCTCGGAGGCGGCGTGGATCTCGCGGGGCGCAAGGTGGCCGAGGAGGCCACGGAGGTCCTGCTGGCGGCCAAGAACGACGAGGCCGCCCAGGCGGCCGGCACCGCCCGCGACGAGACCCGCTCACTGCTGGCCGGCGAGGCGGGCGATCTCCTGTACCACGCCCTGGTCCTGCTCGCGGCGCGCGGTCTCGAGCCGCGTGCGGTCATCGACGTCCTGCGGACTCGCCATGGGGGGACGGCCCGCGGCTGATCAGCCGGGAACCCTCCGCAGGACGTCCCGCTTGCGCTTGCCGCGCCGCACCTCGTACCACTCGCCCGCGATCGGGTCCGGGAGCGGCGCCTCAGCGTCCGTGATCCGCACGCCGTTGACCGTCAGGCCCCCGCCGGCGATGAGGCGTCGAGCCTCGCCCCGCGACGCCGCGAGACCCGCCTCGGCGACGACGACGTAGGCGGCCGACTGCGCGAGGGCGGCCGCGACGGACGCGCCGCCGGTCGCCGCGTGGACCTGCGCGAGCTTGTCGGGATCCGTGATCGGCTCGGACGAGAACAGCAGCTCCGATGTCTCGATCGCGCGGGCCGCCTCCGCCTCACCATGCACCCGCGCCGTCACGTCGACCGCGAGCCGCCGCTGCGCCTCGCGCCGCTCGGGGTGCGCGGCCACCTCGGCGTCGAGGGCCTCGACCTCCTCGCGGTCGAACAGGGTGAACCAGCGCAGGTACGTGCCGACGTCCCGGTCGTCGGTCTGCACCCAGTACTGGTAGAACGCGTAGGGCGACGTCAGCGCGGGATCGAGCCACACGGAGTCACCGCCCTCGCTCTTGCCGAACTTGGCGCCGGATGGTGAGAGCAGCAGCTTGTAGGCGATCCCGTGCGCCGGGCTCTCGTCGGTCTCCTCGCCGCTGGTGCGGCGGATCAGCTCCAGGCCGGCGGTGATGTTGCCCCACTGGTCCGCGCCGCCCATCTGCAGCTCGACGCCGTGCTCCCGGTACAGGGTCGCGAAGTCGAACGCCTGGAGGGTCATGTAGCTGAACTCGGTGAACGACAGCCCGCGCTCCAGCCGCTGCTGCACCGAGTCCTTGGCCAGCATGTACGGGACCGTGAAGTGCTTGCCCACGTCGCGCAGGTACTCGATCAGCGACAGCTTGCCCAGCCAGTCCAGGTTGTTCGCCAGCACCGCCTGGGTCGGGCCTGGCGAGAAGTCCAGGAACCGCTCCAGCTGGGCACGGATCGAAGCCACGTTGCGCTCGATGGTGGGGCCGTCGAGCAGGTTGCGCTCCGACGACCGGCCGGACGGGTCGCCGATCATCCCCGTGCCGCCCCCGACCAGCGCCACCGGCTTGCCGCCGTGCCGCTGGAGGCGGATCAGCCCGAAGATCGGGATCAGGTGGCCGATGTGCAGCGAGTCCGCGGACGGGTCGAAGCCGATGTAGGCCGAGATGCGCCGCCCGGTCGCCAGGCGCGCAGGCAGCCCAGGCGTGGTGGCGTGCAGGATCCCGCGCCACTCGAGCTCGCCGAGCAGGCCCGAGAGCGCGGGCGCGTGGTCGGCCGGCAGCGTCTCCGTCATCGGTTCGTCACAGCGGCGGGGCCGGGGCCGTCCATGCCTCGGCCCGAGGTGCGAGATCGGGCGTCCATCCCTCGCATGGTATCGTTCCGCCCGCAATGCAAACCAGCCTCGCCCGGAGGCAGCGGCAGCGCCGTCTCGGCGCGCAGCGGCGCCCCCGCGGAAGCGGAGCCGGCCGCGCCGTCGCGATCGCCCTCCCCCTGTTCCTGTTCTCGACCCTGCTGCTGCTCGGCGTCGGGGTGTTCACGGGATCCGTCGCGGCCTACACGTACCTCGCCAAGGACCTCAAGGACCCGCGATCCACGCTGGAGGCGATCTCGTTCACCCAGCAGACGACCGTGTTCGACCGGACGGGCGTGGTCACCCTCGCCCGGCTGGGCGACGACCGCCGCGACGTCGTCGGGTTCGACGACATCCCGCCCGAGGTGATCGACGCGACGACGTCGATCGAGGACAAGACGTTCTGGGACAACTCCGGCTTCGACCCCCTGGGGTTCGTGTCCGCGGCGCTCGACACCATCCAGGGCAACGACCGGGGTGGCTCCACGATCACCCAGCAGCTGGTCCGCGCCCGCCTGCTCCCGGAGAGCGCGTTTGCGGGCACGATCTACGAGCGCAAGGCGAAGGAGATCATCCAGTCGATCCGCCTGACCGAGGCCTATCCCGGCGAGGACGGCAAGAAGGCGATCATGGAGAAGTACCTCAACCAGAACTTCTACGGCAACCGCAGCTACGGCGTGGCGGCGGCGGCCAAGAGCTACTGGAAGAAGGACCTCAAGGACCTGACCCTCGCCGAGGCGGCCCTGCTGGCCGGCATCCCGCAATCGCCGACCAGGTTCGACCTCGTGAAGAACGCGGTCGAGGAGACCTATACCGACGAGAACGGCGCGGAGCAGGCGCGCCTCGTCGTCCCCGACACCGCCGAGGTCGTCCAGCGCCGGAACTTCATCCTCGACCTGATGAAGACCCGCAGCGTGCTGACCGAGGGCAAGTACACCGACGCCGACTACGAGCTGGCCAAGGCCGAGCCCGTGATCCTCGCCTCCC
>CAYJOH010000248.1:0-4498 GCA_964371685.1 uncultured Anaerolineaceae bacterium | reverse complement strand
GCGCCCCGCGTCCCGCATCGCGTCGTCGTGATCGGCGGCGGGTTCGGTGGCCTGTACGCGACGCGCGAGCTGGGCAAGGGCCGTGACCTCGTGGACGTCACGCTCGTCGACCGGCGGAATCACCACCTGTTCCAGCCGCTGCTGTACCAGGTCGCGACGGGCGCCCTGTCGCCGGGTGACATCGCGCAGCCGCTGCGCTCGATCTTCCGGCGCCAGCGGAACACGACGGTCCTGCTGGGCGAGGCGGTGGGCCTCGACGCCGAGCACCGCGAGGTCCTGATGTCCGACGGGGGACCGATCCCGTACGACAGCCTGATCGTGGCCACCGGCGCCCACCACCAGTACTTCGGGCACGACGAGTGGATGCCCTACGCGCCCGGCCTCAAGACCGTGGACGACGCGACGGAGATGCGGCGCCGGATCCTGATCGCGTTCGAGGCGGCCGAGCGCGAGGCGCGGCCCGACGTCCGCCAGGCGTGGATGACGTTCGTCATCGTCGGCGGCGGCCCCACCGGCGTCGAATTGGCCGGCGCGCTGGGCGAGATCGCCAACGACACGCTGCGCGCCGACTTCCGCTCGATCCGGCCGCCGGACGCGCGGATCCACCTGGTCGAGGCGCTGGACCGCATCCTGCCCACGTACCCGCCGGACCGCTCGCGGTCCGCGACCCGCCAGCTGGAGCGGCTGGGCGTCACCGTTCGGACGGGGATGCGGGTCGTCCACATCGACGACCGGTCCGTTCGCCTGGAGCGCGCGGCCGGCACCCCCGGCACCGGCAGCGAGGAGATCCCGACCCGGACCGTGCTCTGGGCGGCCGGCGTGCTGGCCTCCTCGTTCGGGCGGCGGGTGGCGGACGCCACCGGGGCCGAGACGGATCGCAGCGGGCGGATCCTCGTCGGGCCGGACCTCACGGTGCCCGGACACCCGGAGATCTTCGTGGTCGGCGACGCGGCCGTTCAGCCGTGGAAGCCGGACCGCGCCGTGCCGGGCGTGGCCCAGGGTGGGATCCAGGGCGGCAAGTACGCGGGCGCCACGGTCCTGCGGCGGCTGCGCGACCGGGCCACGCCCCCGTTCCGGTTCAGCGATCGCGGTGACGTGGCGGTCATCGGGCGGCTGTCGGGCGTGACCAACATCGGCTGGCTGGGGCCGTTCGGGCGCCAGGGCGGCCTGCTCGCCTGGATGCTGTGGCTGGGGATCCACATCGTGTACCTGATCGGGTTCGCGAACCGGATCGTGGTCGTCGTGCGCTGGGCGTGGTCGTTCCTGACCCGCGGGCGGTCGACCCGGCTGATCACCGGCCGCCCGCTGGTGCCTCCGATCGAGGAGCCCGAGCCGCCGGCCTGACGGGCGCCCCCGCCTGACCGGCGCCCCCGGCCTGCCCGCCGCGCACGGCCCGGCCTTCCCGCACCGCCGCGATGACCGGGGCGAGCCGCGCGATGCCGGGCTCGATCGCCGGCTCGACGATCGTCCCGTAGCCGAACACCAGCCCCGCGGGCCCTGGCGCGATCCGGCGCGGGCTGAGGCTGCCCAGGGCGATCCCCTCCTCGGCGGCCCGGTCCACGATCGCGCGCTCGTCTGCCGCGTCCATGTCGTCCGGCAGCCAGGCGAGGACGTGGAGCCCGGCCGCGGCGCCCACCGGACGCAGCTCCGGCAGGTGGCGCGCGAGGGCGCCCAGCAGCGCGTCCCGGCGCCGTCGGTAGACGGGCCGCATCCGGCGCAGGTGGTGGTCGAGGTCGCCCCGGGCGAGCAGCTCGGCGAAGGCCAGCTGGTCCATCGCGGGCGAGCCCATGTCGGCGGCCTGCTTGGCGGCGACGAGCGCCTCGGTGTGCTCGGGCGGCGCGACGATCCAGCCGAGGCGGAGCCCGGGGGCGAGCGTCTTGCTGGTCGTCCCGGTGTAGACCACGCGATCCGGGCTCAGCCCCTGCAGCGCCCCCACTGGATCGCGGTCGTAGCGGAACTCGGCGTCGTAGTCGTCCTCGACGATGGTCGCCCGGCGCCGGCGGGCCCAGGCGACGAGCGCCGCCCGGCGCTCGGGCGACAGCACCGCGCCCGTCGGGTACTGGTGGGCGGCCGTGACGAGGACGCCGTCGACGTCGAGCGCGTCGAGCAGGTCCACCCGCAGGCCGGCCTCGTCGACGGGCACCGCGACGGGGACAATCCCGACCTCGCGGAGCGTCGTCCGGTACTCGGGGTCGGACGGGTCCTCGACGGCGAACCGGCGCGCGCCCGCGGCTCGGAGCACCTGCGCCACGAGACGCAGGCCCTGCGCGAAGCCGGCGCTGACCACGACGTCGGCCGGGTCCACGGACGTTCCCCGGACGCGATTGAGGTACGCGGCGAGGGCGAGGCGGAGCTCCGGGACGCCGCGGCCGCCGAGGTACGTGAGCCGGTCGCTCGGGGCGGTGGCGAGGGCCCGGCGGAGGGCGCGCAGCCAGGTCGCCCGGGGGAACTCGGTCACGTCCGGGCGCCCGGGACGGAAGTCGAACGCCACGCTGTCCGGCTCGGCCGACTCCCGCACGGGTCGTGGTGGGCGTGGCGTCCAGGCGACGCGCGTCGCGCCGCCGGGGCGGCTCGCCAGGTAGCCCTCGGCGACCAGCTGCTCGTACGCCTCGACGACGATCCCGCGCGACACGCCGAGCTGCGCCGCCAGGCCTCGGCTCGAGGGCAGGGTGGCCCCGGGCACCAGGCGGCCATCGCGGACCGCGGCGCGGAGGCCGTGCTCCAACTGGCGATGGAGCGGCGCAGGGCTCGCACGGTCCAGCGGCAGGAGCAGCTCCAGCGATGAACTGGTCTTCGATCGTGACATCGAACCGGACCTTACCAGAGGACCGGTAAACGGGCACGATTCGGGCATCGACACACCCTCGATGCCATGGAGGTCCCCACATGGACGCCCTGTTCACGCTCCTCTCGCTGGCCGGGATGCTCGCCGTCTTCGCGCTCCTCGCCGCGGTGGCCGGCGCGGAGAGCCGCGACGGGTTCGACCGCACCGGCCGCGGCCCGGGCTTCCGCCACGACGCCGCCGGCCAGGGGCACCTGTTCCGGTGAGCGGGGTCACCTGGTCACGGTTCGCCGAGGCGTCGCCGGACCTGGCCGCGACCGGGCGCCGCCTGCTGGAGCGGTCGGGGACGGCCGAAGGGCTCCTGGCGACGGTCCGTGACGGCACGCCGCCCCGGATCCACCCGGTGATCGTCGGGGTGGTCGAAGGGCGGCTCGTCACCTTCGCCATCGAACGGTCGGCGAAGGAGCGCGACCTGCTCGAGGACGGCCGGTACGCGCTCCACGCCCACCAGGATCCGGCGGTCCCGCACGAGCTCCTCGTCCGCGGCCGCGCCCACGCGGTTTCCGACTCGTCGCTCCACGCCGCGGCCGCCGCCGACTGGCCGTTCGACGTGGCGGACGGTGGCTACCGGCTGTTCGAGCTCGGCATCGAGCATGTCCTGCTGGGCGAGCGACCCTCGGCCGACGCGTGGCCGCCCCGCTACCGCTCCTGGCGCCCACCCTCGTCGTGACGTCCCGACGAGACCCGCGCCATGCGCGCCGTTCCTCGCCCAGCGAACCGCGCCAGGTGCCCGCGCTCAGGCCTCGAACACCACCACCTGGCGCGCCGCCTGGCCGTCCCGGAGGCGGTCGAAGGCGTCCTCGAGCTCGGGCAGCGCGAGGCGCCGGTCGATCAGCCTGTCCACGGGCAGCCGCCCGGCGAGGTAGGCCTCGGCGTGGGCGGGGAAGTCGACCGCCGCGGTGGAGGAGCCGTAGTTGGAGCCGATGATCCGCCGGCCGCCGTCCACCAGCGGATAGGGCTCGAACGTCGCGGCCTGGCCGTATCGCGTGAGGCCCACCAGGACCGCCGTCCCGCCCGGCGGCAAGGCCCCGATCGCCTGCTCGATGGTCGCCGGCAACCCGATCGCCTCGAACACGAAGTCGGGCCCGCCGTCGCCGGCGGCCTCGCGGATGGCGTCGATCGTCCGGTGCGGCGTCTCCGGGTCGGCCTCGACCCGGTGCGTGGCGCCGAGCGTCCCGGCGAGGTCGATCTTGGCCCGGTTGACGTCCACCGCGACGATCCGGCGCGCCCCCGCGAGCACGGCGCCCATCACGCACGACAGCCCGACCCCGCCGAGGCCGATCACGGCGACCGTCGAGCCCGCCGGGACCCGCGCGGTCCGCGTGACCGCCCCGACGCCCGTCGCCACGCCGCAGCCGATGAGGGCGGCGACCTCGGGCGGGACGCCGTCGGGCATCGGGACCACGGCCGTGGCGGGGACGACCTGGGCGGTGGCCATCGTGCCGATCGAGAGATAGGCGAGGACGGGCGAGCCGTCGGGGCGGGTGAGGCGGGTCGTGCCGTCCGCCTGGGCGTGGTGGAGCGCGGGCGAGCCGGTGCACAGCCACTGGCGGCCGAGCTGGCAGGCGCGGCAGCGCAGGCACGGGGCGAGCCAGGTCAGCGCCACCGGCCGCCCGACGACCCGCGGGTCGAGCCCCTCGCCCACCGCCTCGACGA
>CAYJOH010000247.1:0-4545 GCA_964371685.1 uncultured Anaerolineaceae bacterium | reverse complement strand
CGCCTCGCGCGGTCGCGACACCGCCAGCATCACCAGCGGCAGGATCGTCGCGGCGAGCGCGTTCGGGTCGCTACCGTCACCCCTGAGCAGCGCCCGCCGATTGCTCCGTTCCACGATCGCGATCATCGTGTCCGTAGCGTCCACGACGGGCACGACGAGCTCCCGACCCAGCCGCGCGAGGCCAAGCTCGAGGAAGTCGGCGACGCGCGCCCGGAACCGGGCGTCGGCAGCCCGGAACGCGCGGGCGACCTCCGGGGCGCGGACGGCGTGGATCTCGAGCTCGGACTGGACGAGCGAGAACAGGCGGTCAGCCGGCACGGAGCGGAGGAGGCGGTCGGCGATCGAGGCCATGGTGGCGCGCGGGTCGGGATCCGTGGCGGCGGCGGTCGAGGCCTCCTCCACCAGGCCGAGGGCCGCGTCGAGGTGCGCCAGGAGGCGCTGATGCTCGCGGTCGATCAGCGCCCGGAGCACCGCGTCCTTGTCGGCGAAGTTGGAGTAGAAGGCGCCGCGCGTGAACCCGGCCCGCGCGCAGATGTCCTCGACCGTGCCGCCGAACACGCCGCGCTCCGCGAACACGTCGCGGGACGCGTCCAGGATGCGCTGCCGCGTGGCCTCCCGCCGCCGGGTCGTCCGGCCGGTCGATTCGCCGGGCGGTCGCTCGATCGACATGCCGTTCTCCTCTACCGCGCCCTCCGCGCGCGGCCGACGATCACGATACACCATCGTACTCAATACGATACCGTATCCAATACGCGGTCGTATCGGCGAGCGTGACGCGTGACGCGCCGGATCCGACCCGACGGCTCCCAGGGCAGGTGCAGCGATGTTCGAGCGGTTGGGGTCCCTCACGTACCGCTACCGGTACGCGATCGTCGTGGCGTGGTTCGTGGGGGCAGCCGGCTCCGTGCTGTTCGCGCCCTCGCTCGCCACCCAGGGCATGACCGACCAGGCGGCGTTCCTGCCTGCCGGATCGGAATCTGCGCAGGCGCGCCAGGCGCTCGAGGCGGCGTTCCCCGGCGCCACCGCGACCAGCTCCGCGACGCTGTCCTTCACGCGGGACGGCGGGCTCACGGACGCGGACCGCGCGTACATCGCCGAGACCGCGGCCTGGGCCACCGGCTCCGAGGCGCCGGCCGCGGTCCGCGACGCCGTCACGGACGTCGCCACGGCGGCCAGCCGGCCGGAGCTCGAGACGATGCTCCGCAGCGAGGACGGCGCGCTGGAGCTGATGACCCTCAACCTCGACGTGGTGGCCACCGGCGGCGGCGCGGATGCCGTTGTGACCGCCCTCCGCGAGCACCTCGCGGCGACGGCGCCGGCCGGGCTGACCGCCCACGTGACCGGCACCGCCGCGATCAGCGCGGACTACCTCGCGGCGATCGTCCGGGGCACGGACAGCACGACCCTGGTCACGATCGTGCTGGTGGTCGTGATCCTGCTGCTCATCTACCGGGCGCCGATCGCGGCGATGGTGCCGCTGGCGACGATCGCGATGGCGTTCCTCGTCTCGCGTGGCGTCCTGGGGGTCCTCGCGGCCGCCGGCTGGAAGGTGTCGTCGCTGCTCGACACGTTCATCGTCGTGCTCGTGTTCGGCGTGGGCACGGACTACGCGATCTTCCTGATCTCGCGCTTCCGCGAGGAGGTCGCGCACGACAACTGGCACGACGCGTCACGGGTGACGGTGCGGCGGATCGGGGCCGTGATCAGCGCCAGCGCGGCGACCGTCATCGTGGGCCTCGGCTCGATGGCGTTCGCGGAGTTCGGGATGATCCAGACGATGGGCCCGGCGCTCGCGGTCGCGATCTTCGTGACCCTCGTCGCGGGCCTCACGCTGGCCCCCGCCCTGCTCGCGATCTTCGGCCACTACCTGTTCTGGCCGCTGCACACGCGGACCCGGCCCGATGGCGAGCCGGGCGGGTTCTTCGCCGGCCTGGCCGCGGCCGTGTCCCGCCGCCCCGGGATCGTGACCGTCGCCCTGCTGGCCGCGCTCCTGCTGCCGGCCACGTACATGGGCAGCATGGAGACGAACTTCGACGTCCTGGCCGAGCTCCCCGCGGATTCCGATGCCCGGGCCGGCTTCGACCAGGTCGCGGAGCACCTGGGCAGGGGCAAGGTCGTCCAGGCCACCGGCATCGTGGACGGGGGCGCCGGCGCGGACATCCTGTCGCCTGCCTCGCTCGCGAGGCTCCGCGACGTGTCGCAGGATCTCGTCGCGACCGAGGGTGTCGCGAGCGCGACCACGCTCGTGTCGCCCGATGGCGACGGCGTCGTCCCGGACGGATTCCGGCCGTCCGCGCAGCTGGGCGTGATGGCGGACGAGCTCGCCGGCGACGACACGACCGGCGGGGCCGACGTGGATTCCGAGGCGCTGCTCGACGACGAGGCCACCGAGGGCCTGGACACGGCCCGCGAGTACGTCGCGCTGCTGGGCCTGGCGTTCCCGGACGTGGCCGCGGGCACCGCCTACCGCGCGGCGACCGACCGCCTCGAGACCGCGCGGGACCAGGTGGAGCAGGTTCGCGACAACGCCGTGGTGTCGACCCAGCTGCGGACGCTGGCGCGCTCGATGACCTCGGCGACCTCCGCGGCCGGGGGCGGCGAGGACGTCGGGATCGTGGGCGACTACCTCGACGAGCTGGCGGCGGCCTACCCCGCCGTCCGTGGCCTCGCGGCGTTCGGTGACGCGACGGCGGCGGCGAGCCTCGAGGACGAGGTGTCCATCACGGCCGCGCTGGAGCTGTCGTCCGCCCTGTCGACGCTGGCGACGTGGTTCGAGGAGGGCGATCCTGCGGCGACGCTGTTCCCGGACAGCCTGGCCGGAACGGCCGAGGCAAAGGCGCTCCGGGCCCGGATCCGCGCGACGTTCGACGCCCTCCCCGGGGAGCTCGAGGCGCTCGCCGCGGTGTTCGCCCAGCGGGCGGACGACGTGTTCCTGCCGGTCGGGCTCTCGGGCGAGGCCGGCGAGCAGGTGGACGACGCGGTGTCCGCGTTCGTGTCCGATGACGGGACCGCGACCCGCCTGTGGCTGACCACGACCGACGACCCGTACGCCCAGGCCGCGTTCGACACCATCCGGCGCTCCCAGGACGTCCTCGCGGCCGCCGCGCCGGGCTTCGGCGCGACGGCGAGCGCGCACCTCGGCGGCCCCACGGCCGAGTTCGCGGACGTGCAGACCGTGCTGGGTCGCGACTTCGAGCGAGTCGCGATCGTGACCGTCATCGGCATCCTGATCGTGCTCGTGCTCCTGCTCCGCGCCCTCGTGGCGCCGCTGTACCTCGTGGCGACCGTGCTGCTGTCGTGCGCGACGGCGCTGGGCCTCTCCGCGTGGCTGTTCCAGGACGTGCGGGGCGACCTGGGCGTCAGCTTCTACCTGCCGCTGATGGTGTTCGTGCTGCTGGTCGCCCTCGGCTCCGACTACAACATCTTCCTGATGAGCCGGGTCCGCGAGGAGAGCGAGCAGCGGCCCATCCACGAGGGGATCCGGGTGGCGTCCGGCCACACGGGCGCGGTGATCACCTCGGCCGGCCTGATCCTGGCCGGCACGTTCGGGTCGATGGCGAGCGCGCCGCTGGCCGTGCTGTTCCAGGTCGGGGTCGCGGTGGCGGTCGGCGTGCTGATCGACACCTTCGTCGTCCGCTCGATCCTCGTGCCCGCGATCACGACCCTGGTCGGCGAACGGGCGTGGTGGCCGCTCGGGGCGCACGGGCTCGCCGGGCGCGTGTCGTGGCCCGTGGTCATCTCCGTCCCCGAGACGGTCGGGGTCGGGGCCATGGCCTCGAGGCGGCGGCTGGCGGGTGCCGTTGTGCTGGTGGCGCTGGTGCCGATGACGCTCGCCGGGCTCGCCGTGTGGTCGCTGTCCAACCCGACCGCGAACCTGGGCGGGGTCACCGCCGCGGTCGTGGACGAGGACGCTGGGGCGACCGTGACCACGGCCGACGGCACCGAGGAGCCGCTCCGGCTGGGCGCCGACCTGGCCGCCCGCCTCGTGTCCGGCGGGGGTGCCGGGACCTTCACCTGGCGCCTCACCGACGCCGCGGACGCCCGGGACGGGCTCGCCGACGGCCGGTACGGCGCGGTGCTCACGATCCCCTCCGACTTCTCCACGACGATCGCCGAGATCCGGTCGAGCGCGACCGGCGGACCGAGCGGGCCCCCGGCCGCGACGAAGGCGACGCTGGGCCTCGCCACCAACGACGCCACGAGCTACCTGCTGGGCACGATCGCGCGTTCGCTGAGCTCCGCGATCGCCGACTCCACCGCCGAGCTCGTGACCGCCGCCTACGTGGACGACGTGCTGCTCTCGGTCACCACGACCCAGGCACGCGTCGCCGCGGCAGCCGACGACGCGGACCGCGTCGCGACCGGGTCGACGGACCTTGCGGACGGGGCGTCCTCAGTGTCGGTGGTCGCCGGCGAGCTGGTCACCGGGCTCCAGGCGCTGGCCGACGGCGTCTCGCAGGCCGGCGCGGGCGTGGACGAGCTGGCGGACGGCGTGAGCGACCTCGCGACGGGCGCCGACCGGGTGGCCGACGGTGCCGCGTCGCT